>JAHDGP010000034.1 GCA_020627525.1 Bacteroidota bacterium | reverse complement strand
AAGTTTTTTACCATTATTTAATAAAGATGAATTGTACGATTATGATTTACATTAATAAGATTACAAATTATAGAATTTAAGGGTGCTAAAACGACGTTAACTGAAAAAAAGTAATTAGGGGAATTAAATTATATGTATATTTATATTATTAAATATAATTTAATATGAATAGTAAAAAACCAAATGTCAAGCAGCCGATGTTTTAAAATTTTAATTAGTCTCATATTGTGTCACAATAGCGTAATAAAATATAAAATTATACCCAAATTTTTCACGAAAACTTTAAAATATGAAAAGGAATCAATGGATATTAGGCTTGTTTATATGCATATTTAGTGCCTTTGTTTTTCAATCTTGTAGCGATGACGATGATGATGCTGAAGAAATAGCAACAAATGCGACTTTTGCCAATTTCGAATCTTGGACACTTATAGCAACAGAAACTGGACCAAGCGACAAATTAGGAGCTGCTCATGGTGGTGAAACAACTGCTGTTAGAAAAATTTATTCAAAAGGAGATGAAGCAAGAGGAAATGATGGCTATCCTGTTGGAACTGTAATTGTAAAACACACTGATTTTGCAGATGCTACGGATGACGTATACCACGGTATGGTAAAAAGAGGAAACGATTTTGATTCTTCAAGAGGTGATTGGGAATACTTTATTCTTGACGCATCAGGAGCAATTCTAAGTGATGCAGACGGTGCTTTAAGAGGTGATTCAAGCTTTAAAGCTTGTGGAGGTTGCCACAATTCAGCTTCGGGAACAGACTTTATATTTACAACAAATTAAGAACTGAATTGAATAAGAATAAGTATTACTTATTCTATTACTGAAAATATTCTTTGTTATTAGATAAACAAGGAACGCATATTGGGAAGCAACCTGTTTGTTAGTTTAATAATTAACCTGGTTGCTTCTTGTTTTTTAAGTTATCAATCCTTTGTTGGTTTTGGGAACTCCTCAATTTTCATCGCTTGAGCGACAATATTCTTAATAGGCAATCAATGAAAAAACAAATTTGTTTTTGTGCTGTTTAAGTTCCTATATAGCAATTTACTTAAGTACTTGATTCCTTTTATTTAAAAAATTAATCAAAGTCAAATCAAAAAATCTTTTTTGTTTTTTAGGGATATATTTTAATTCGGTACGTATATTTAAATATGATTATTTTAAACGATATGAATTTAAAAATTAGTAAGAACAACATAATTCAAATTTTTGTCTTGATTTTAGTTTCGGCTCTGTCTTCTTGCTCCAGTGATAGCGAAGAAGATTTATTCAATCAAGTTGAAATAAAAGATATTTCTTTTTCTGAGCAAATTGTTCCGTTGGTAGAAACCAATTGTTATGGATGTCATAGCATGGCAGATAGCGCTAATGGGGCAGGTATAGTTTTAGAAGGGTATGATAATATCAAAACTCAAATTGAAGCCAATAAATTTCTGGAAGTATTGACAGGGGCAAACGGACTTTCGCTTATGCCGCCATTTGGACAGTTGTCAGAAACACAAATCCAAATAGTGGAGCAATGGATAACTGAAGGCGCACAGAATAACTAAACTTAAATTTATAATCAAAATTTTATAGATGAAAAAGCTCATATTTTTATTGATTTTGTTAGCCATAGCGTTTGGTGCTTATTATGGATTTTCTGAATTTAACAGAGGTTTAGAAGGCGCAGGTAAAACTGATTTTGCTGTTTCCAGCACTGAGTTGTTCACAGCTTTTGATGATAATGAAAAAGCTGCCAATACCAAATACCTTGATAAAAATATTGAAGTTTCAGGAGTAATTCAAGAAGTGTCTAAAGGAAAAGATGGAACCATAACTGTTACATTAGATGGTGGAATGATGTTTGGAATTACCTGCGAAATGTTTGAAAGTGATAAAATAGATCAGTCGAAATATAAAAAGGGATCAAAAATTACTTTAAAAGGAATTTGTACAGGTTTCCTGTCTGACGTTGTGTTGGTTAGATGCGTTGATGCCTAGAAAAATAGCTGATCCTAAAAATAAATAGTGTATAAGTTAAACCTCTCTAAAAAAATTGAATCGCAGTTGTGAGAGATTTTATTTTAAAGAAATTAAACTGTTAATTATGTCAACAATAAAGAACCTGTCAGTAAGTATAATTTTGACCTTATTTGCTTTGTGTGCTTATGCTCAAGATGGAGCAAAGTATTTCACCAAAGAAGGGCATATTTCATTTCATTCAGAAACGAAAATCGAAACGATAGAGGCTGAGAACTACAAGGCTACCTCTATATTAGATGTGAGCACTGGTCAATTGGAATTTAAAGTTTTGATCAAAGCCTTTGAATTTGAAAAAGCATTGATGCAAGAGCATTTCAATGAAAACTATATGGAGTCAGATGAATATCCAAAATCTAACTTTAAAGGTAAAATTACCAATATAGCAGATGTAGACTTTGCAACAGACGGTACTTACGATGTTGCTGTTACGGGTGATTTAACAATCCACGGCGTGACAAATACAGTGGAAACAGCAGGAAAAATTATAGTTGAAGGCGGTGAAATAAAAGCAGCATCTAACTTTGTTGTAAAGCCAGCAGATTATAAAATAAATATTCCTACAGTAGTTGTAGACAACATTGCAGAAGAAATAACTGTAAAAGTAGACTTAGATTATAAATTGTTTAATAGATAATTAGCTACATAATAATTAAGGCGGATGCTGCATTTATTTGCTCATCCGCTTTTTTTGTAAAAATAAAATCTCACTCATGAATAAAATATTACTAATACTAGCCTTTTCAATATTTGCATTTAATACAATCAACGCTCAAGACCTATTAGATTTATTGGGAGAAGACGAAGAAACAACGGAGTATGTAAATGCCAGTTTTAAAACAACAAGGGTAATAAATGCACAGTCGCTTGAAAATGTAGCTGGAGGTGTTTTGGATTTTAAAATTTCACACAGATTTGGAAGGCTCAACCAAGGAGCTTACGAATTGTGGGGTTTGGACAATGCTTCAATGAGAATGGGCTTGGATTATGGAATCAATGATTGGTTTATGGTTGGAGTAGGGCGTAGCACTGTTGGAAAAACCTACGATGCTTTTTTCAAAGCCAAAGTATTGAGACAGTCTACTGGTAAAAAGAAAATGCCTTTGTCTGTTTTGGTTTATGGTGGATTGACCAATAAAACATTGAGAAGAAGCGAAGCAGAAGATGAATTATTAGATTTTAAACATCAATTGGCTTATACTGCTCAAGTGATTATTGGCAGTAGATTGAGTAAAAATACCAGTATAGAAATTTTACCGACTTTGGTTCACCGAAACCTAACAGTAACCAATGCTGAGAAAAATACAGTGCTAGCTTTAGGAATAGCGGGTCGTCAAAAATTAACCAAAAGGATAGCAATAAATGCAGAGTATTTTTATGTGCTTCCTGATCAAGTAGCAGATGGAATCACCAATGCCCTTTCAATAGGCTTTGACATAGAAACAGGAGGACACGTTTTCCAATTACATTTCACCAATGCCAATGCAATGCATGACAATGGTTTTATTACAGAAACCAGAGGCGATTGGCTAGATGGCGATATATTTTTCGGATTTAATATTTCAAGGGTATTTACGATTGTGAGGTAGGTTAAGGAGTATAATACTGTTTCAGATATACTTTGGTCTATATTGAATAAGTTGATGGGCTTAGAAGTACTTTGATCCCAAATGTCTAAAAGGGAATTACTTGGAATTAATTAAATTAGATATAGAGGAAATTATGGAATAAAAATATCACCAGTAAGGAAAGCATTAGTTTACTAAGAAGTATACCGTTAAATATAGAGATAAGTACAAAACACTCCCCAATTATCTTGCGTAATATTACAATAAGTTTATCTTTGTAACAAACGCTTACTCATGTCTATGTTAAACAAATTTGTATTAATTTTAATGGTTTGTTGTGTAACACTGTTTGCCCAACAATCAGTATTTTCACAATCTCAACCAGGTGGTTTTGATCAGAATTGGAACAACTACCCAGCGGGTGAGTTTGGTTCAATGCCCATAACTTTTGATTATACAGGTGTTCGTTCAATTGAACAGGCGCCAGCAGTTGGAATCCATCCAAGAATATTTTTTGGTCCCAGTGAAATACCAGCAATGCAAACCCGCTTGGCAACTACTACCAGCGGCCAGGAGGTGATGGCGCAAATCCATGCTTACACCACTCTACAACATTTAAGTTACAATCCTGGAGGCTACAATCACAATTCTTCTTATGGGGCAGATGCTTTCGGAAACAAACGAATAGACAATGCTGGAAAGTGGAACTCACACGAAATTTATTACAAGCTTATTGCACAAGATCCCAACGCCTTGATTGATCCAAGTACGGGAAATCTTGCTGATAACAAGAGAAGGTATTTACTAGCAAGTTGTATGGCATTGGAGGCTTTTGAGTGTTTGATGAAAGCAGGACAAACAGATCCTGATACGGGTTTGGACTACAATACTCGTGCTGCCGATTTAGGAACGGCAATGGCGCATTGGGCAAGCTTGGTACTTGGTGACCCAAACCTCAATTCAAACAACTATCACTATTTTGGTGGTCCCCACATGGCCATGTGTTACGACTTGAATTACAATAGTATGACCACCGCACAGCAAGATTTGGTGCGAGATGCGCTTGCTGCAATTGTTCCTGCTAATCCGAGGTATGGTGCAACAACAGAGCCCTATGCAACAACGAGTAACTGGTGTGGTTTAAATTCTTTTGAAATAATTGGTGATTTGGCAATTGAGGGTGAGCAAGGTTACAACCAAAGCTTAATAGAAGACTTTATGAGAGCCTACCGAAATTTTATAACTTACGGTTGGTACGAATCAGGGACACCCTATGAAGGGATGGGAAAAAACTATCAATTTGTTGGAACATTGGTTGCTATGGCAAAACGTGGTTACAGTTTGTTAGGGCATCCACATGTAAGAGCTTATGGAAATGACTTTCTTCCAGCAATTACACAACCATACGGTCACGCATTTATTGGTACCGATGTTTGGGGTGGCACAGGATGGGATGAAGAAACAGGTGGGTATAAGTCCAATGCTTGTGATGTTGTCGGTTTGAAGTGGGCTTTCCCCAATGATTCAAATATTGATTTTGTTTGGAGAAATTATATTGAAAAATGGTATAAGTTAAACAATGCTTCAGGCTACGTTTATCAGCAGATAGAGCCAGCGACCAGTGGCTATTTTAATTATTTATTATTGGCTGGAATTTTTTCTGACGATTATCAAACAGGAGATTGGACTACACAAAATACAAATACATTACAAGATTTAAGTTTCCTAGCTCCAGAAAGAGGTTTGGCGACCATCCGCAGCGATTTTGATCCTGATGCAATGATGGTGCATTACCACATCAGACAAGACTTAGGTGGACACACACATGGCGATAGAAATAGTTTTACCCTTAGCTCTCACGGTAGAATTTGGACGCCCTATACTTACGGTGGTGCTTTTCAAGAAACGGAATATCATAGCTGCATTTTAATAGATGATTTAGGAATAAAAATAACTGAAAAAGATGGTCGAAAAGCGAGGCAAGCGGGAACGCTTTTGGACTTTCAAGAAAACACCGATCACGCATTTATAGCAGGCGATGCAACCTATGCTTATTCATGGGAATACCATTGGGAAACCCGTTCGGCCGCACAAGATCATGCTTGGTTGGGAACAAATAATTGGGTGGAAGAATTGAGTACTTGGAATGATTTTCGAAACCAGCCTGGACCTTACGCCTATCACAATTTACCTTATTACGATTATGGCAATTGGAATTCTGGTGGTAATTTAGAAAGGATCATTAAAAGACCATTCAATCCGATGCAAAAAGTGTATCGTGGTTTGTCTATGATGCGTGGCAATTATCCTTTTGTTTTAATAGTGGATGATGTACAGAAAGACAATGCTGTACACAATTATAAGTGGTTAGAGCAAATGGCATTAGACCTCAGTATTGAATCAACAGATGTGAATTTGGTAGATTGCGATTATCGCTGTGACGTTATAATGAAAGAACCAACAGGCAATAGAAAATTGTTGGTACGTTTTTTAAATATGGATGGATACACAGGTGGTCCACCAGCATATTTAGATACAATTGTACACAGCGGAATGACGAAGCAAAGATTAATAGCCGAAGTAAATACAATTTCTCCAGACTTTAAAGTTTTGTTGTATCCTTATGTAGATGGCGACCCAATGCCGCTTACAGTTTGGAATGCCACCCACGATTCACTCATTGTTAGCATTGATACGGAGTCTAAAATGATAACTTTCCCTGTCAATAATGGCAGGACAGAAATTGTTTATGACAATACTTTGAATCCAGACATAGATTCCGACGGAGTGGTGAACTTCTGTGATGTTTGTCCTTTAGATATTTTGGATGATTCAGACCTCGATGGTGTTTGTGATACCTACGATATTTGTCAGGGTGCAGATGATAATATTGATACAAATAGCAACAGTTTGCCAGATGGCTGTGAAGCAGTTGAAGTAGATTTACGAGTGATGTTGGAAGGGGCATTCAATGTGAATACAGGACAAATGCATACCAGTTTAAACGACCTCAATTTAATTCCATTATCGCAACCGTACAATATTGCACCTTATAATTATGCAGGCTCTGAAACAGTTACAAGTTTTCCAGCAGATATGGTAGATTGGGTAATGGTAGAAGTGCGTTCTGGTCCAACAAGTGCTTCCTTGATAGAGCGTCAAGCAGGTATTTTGTTAAAGGATGGATTCATTAGAGGAACGGACGGAACGTCTTTGTTGAGTTTTGATTTGCCAGTGGGTGGAGATTATTATTTTGTTGTTCGCCATCGCAACCATTTGGATGTAATGACACAACAAGACTTCCCAAGAAGCCTAACTTTAACTTTTGATTTTACGGCTGCTATTACAAATGCCTATGGAAACTTACAACAAAAAATGTTGCCAAATGGATTGTCTGCCATGTGGGCAGGTGATATTAGCCAAGACCTGAGTATCCAGACGCTGGATTATGATGTTTGGAAAGTGACACCAGCAGTATTAAATATATACGATGCCGCTGACTTAAATTTAGATGGAATCATTCAAACAACAGACTTTGATCAATGGTACATCAATCAAGCGAAATTGACGCCGCCTGAGTTGGGGTATTAGAATTAAAAATTTATCAAAAACCCATCATTGAATTGAGTTATTTAATGATGGTGTTTTTGTAAATTAAAATTTTTTAACCAATCTTTCCTAGATAGGCTTTTCTTTCATAGATCAATTTTCTATCTTTTTCAATAAATGGTTTGATTTTATCTATTTCTTGACCTTCTTCAACTAAGTCAACTTGTCTACCTGTTAAATCTTCCAAGTCTTGCCTGATTCCAATGTAATCAAAGAGGTCTATTTCATTTGGTTTTTTAAATCTTATCAGGAGATCAATGTCACTGTCCAGCTTGTCTTCATTTCTAGCGAATGAACCAAACAACCAAACTTTTTCAATTGGTTTGTTTTTAAAGTAATTTTTAATTTTAGTGATTAATTTTTTCTTTTCAAGATCATAGTTCGTTCCCGTACCTTGTAGTTCCATTCTTTTATTTTCTAGAGAGCCATTTTTTTCTCAACTCTGCGACTTTTTATAAGTTCTCCAAATGTTATAGAATTCATGTTGAATTAATATTCTTGAATTATTATTCCAAATATACTTTAAAATATACTCAATTTCAATATTCATCAACTAATTTCTACAAAACCACTCAAAACACATTCCTAACCAATAAAACCAAATCCTTATAAATACTATAATCCTTTGCATAACTTTGTAGCAAACGTTTATGTGTGTTGCTGTTATCTGGAATTGTTAAATGATCTATTGGGGTGTAAATACTGTCTTTTATTTTTGGGAGATTGGAAAAACGATATTTGCCAAAACCTATCCAGCTTTTTTTACCTAATAATACGTTGAAACAGTTTGATAAATAATTGGATTTATTTTTACTGAATAAAATTAAAATTGGAAATAACAAAAGCAGTAAGATGCTCATTGCAATATCAAATACACGCTTGTTTCTCTTTTGTCCTTGTTTGACAATTTTATAAGTCTGTTCACTTAAATAGGGATTGCCTGCATTATTCTTGGAATCACTCCCAACAATGTTCTGACTGCCCTCAACAACAATGCGATAATTGATATTTTTAGAAAGGACTTCCATTTGCTCAATGATTTTTTTGAAAGAAATATTTTTGCTGCAAAAAATCAATTCGTCAATTTTATAAAGATCAATTAGGTTTGAAATTTCATTGATACTACCCAGTTTGTTAGAGTCAGTTTCACTTATTTGATCATCTGGATCTATAAAACCTATAAAATCAAAATGCAGACCTGTATCAAATAGCAGATTTCTTATTCTATTACCTTCTTCAATGTCTCCCACAATCGCAAGCTTTCCCTTACTCGTTTCTCCACTGACAATGTTTTGTTTGAAAAAGGCACTGACCAACATTCTATACAAAGACAAAAATACCACGCCCCAAGCCATTCCCAATAAAATTAAGGCTCTCGAAAAACGATAGGCTTCAGGCAAAAATCCATAAACAGCCGAAGTGATTAAGGTGCCAAAAAGCAATCCTCTAATGAGTTTCCAAACATTGAAAGGCTTATCATATCCACCACTAAAAAAAATACTGATAAGCCAGATTGAAATGTAAAGTGGAATATTAACAGTCAAAAATTCATCACCATAATAAGAGGCTTCTCCAATAAATTTACTAGACCAAAAATCTTTCAACCAAAGCATTCCCCCAAGTAAAATGATGCCATCCAATACAGGAGCGTAGAATTTTTTGAAAAGACTGATTACTATATCTAACAATGCTCGAAAGTAAATTCCTACGCTAATGAAAGAGGAAAATAAATTGCTTTGCTTTTGTGCAAAATGTTTTTCAGCAAAAATAATCATTGCCTTGTAAAATATTTTCACATAGTTTAAGCTGCCCTTCTTAGTACTTTCTCCTTTGTAATGAATGATGCTAGAATCTGCAAAATAATAATTGTCGTATCCTGCATTTATTATTCTATAAGATAAATCAATATCTTCCCCATACATAAAAAAAGTTTCATCCAACAAGCCTACTTCTTCTAAAGTGCTTTTTCTCATAAACATAAAGGCACCAGATAAAATTGGAACTTTGTGGTTTTTATTTTTATCCAAATAACCTAAATGGTATTGGTTGAATTTTTCAGAACTTGGAAAAATTTTAGACAATCCCAACATCTTGTAAAGGGAGACTGTTGGAGTAGGGATGCCTCGCTTCGATTCAGGTAAAAAGATGCCTTTACCATCAATCATTTTTATACCCATCGCTCCACAGTTTTTATGGGTATCCATAAATGCAATGCTCTTGGAGAGCGTATCTTCTGCAATGACTGTGTCAGGGTTTAACAGCAAAACATATTTGGCATTCGATATTTTTATACCCTGATTGTTTGCTTGTGAAAAACCGACATTGTCTGTATTAGCGATCAGTTGAATGGAAGGAAACTTGGTTCGCATCATTTCCAGAGATTGGTCTTTTGAAGCGTTGTCTACTACAATGCATTCAATGTCATATCCATCATTTTTTGAAAACAAAGAAGCCTTTACCACCGATTTTACGGTCTGCTCCAAAAAGTAACAGACGTTGTAATTAACGATGATGACAGATAGTTTCATTTGGAAATTATTCGGAGCACTATTTCAGTCTATAAGCAAAAATATTATTTTGTGAGCCGCCAGCCAAAAGTATTTCATCACCAGAACCAAAAAGATCCGCAATCACAAAAGGTGTTTTGGCAGATATTGGAAAACCCTCTTTTATTTTTTCATAATTTTCTAACAAATAAATTTGACTAGACTCTTCACAATAAACGCCTAAAACATTCTTCTTATTATTTTTTTGTCTATTGGTAAATATTTGGCTAGGCTGACATTCCAAATTGTAGTCAAACAACTTTTCAACAGCATTGAATACGGATACTTTTTGCCCTTGCGCAAAAATTAACTCTTTTGCTTCACTACCTAATATGTTGTCGGTTAAGAACAAAGCCCTGGAATCTATTGGCAGGTAATTCTTCGACCAATAACTAGCTTCTTGATTTATGGTATAGGTTTTTCCATTTTCACAAGTGGCAATAACGACTTTGAAATCTTCCCTTTCATCAATTTCAATTTCTCCAATGACAGGCGATTCAAGTGCTGCTACGAACTCCAATTCACTATTGGGATTGATAAAACTAACTGTCCCTTCATTGTTAACTGATATAATGAAAGTATTGTCTTTTTGTTTTAAAAATTTAAGAGGTTGCTTCACCATTCCCATTACTGAAAGTGGGTTCCAACCTTTCATTGGTTTACCATTTAGCTCATATCCGTACAGCATTTCATTGTCACAAGGCAGGAAAAAGAACTTATCCGAACCTGTGCCTATCAACATTAAACCGGCAGTTGCATAAGCACTGAGCTTTAATGGGTAGTTGTCTAAATGCTCCCCTGATTCTTTAATGATGTGAATTTTTTCTTCTGTATTGAATAAAAATTGTTGCTCTTCATTTTGATAAAAATCTATAGAATAAATTTTGCTCAAAATTGGAGATTCCAATTGTGTTTTCCATAGTTTTTGCCCTTCACTGCTCAATAGGTAAACGGCATTTTTTTTATCTTGGACTAAGATATATCCACCTTCTCCATTTGTTTTTTTAATAAAATAAGGTTGAGAAGCTACTGGAGCATCCAAAATAACATTCCAGGCAATAGCAGATTGATCAGCAGCTTTTGAGTTGTACAAAATAGAGCCTGTCAAGTCACCATCGTTTTGAATGTTTATAAATGCAGGTGAAAATGCAGTGAAGTGATTGCCGTATTTATTTATTGATTTTTCAAACTCTGGCGACGCACTTAGTTTGAAAAGTTGCTGTAAGTATTTTGATTGGATAAATAAATTGGTTCCAACAGCATAGTGTTCTTCAAAATCTTTATAAATAACATTGTCCTGAATAGACTGTTTGTTTATGTATTGATCAATGACATTTTGAATAGAACGCAGATTATTGCCAATAAGAACTATATTGTCAACAATTGAAAAATGGCATTCATTAAAATCATCACCAAAATTTTCTCCTAGTAAAACTCTGGCAATCGCGTTGTTATTTAATTGTTTTATATCATATTTTCTATAAGTAATTATTTCACTATCCGCATTGTTTTCCTTTGCCAACAGAGTAAGTAAATTATTTGCCCTAGAAGGATCTTTTGCGGCAACTGCCAAGTAAGTGCTGAAACTTTGTTGTTGAAATTCTGGTATTGCATATACAAACGGACCTGCTAACCATGGGGCAAGGTGTTTTTGATAAATGTCTTCTATAGATGGATTGACATAATCAAAAGTTGTTTTATTTTGAATAATGCAAAATCCAGTATTATTGGGAATAAACTTTGCTAAGTTGGAATCTTGTAAATTTCCAGCATTGTAAATAGAAGAGTTAAAAAACTTGGTGGCATTTTCTCCATCAATATTTCCATCAATCGACAATTTGCTCTCTGACCAGTTTAGGTTTAGAAACAAATTATCTCCCATACTTTTCACAGAATGAAACCAAGAAGTTTTGCCATTTTTGGAAAATATTGAATTTAGTAGATTGAGATTTGCCAGATTTATATACAAGGATAAATCACTGTTTTTATATTTACTAGAAAGCAGCCAGTTGCTAATTTGTGAAGGCTCACCAACTTCTTGATTGATGGCTTCTTCTATCAGTGTGGCGTGTCGAGAGCAAATAACATTTGAGCCTGATTGTGCAATGTGTAATATTTTGTCCTCTTTTTTAAGCTCATAGATGTTTACTCCACTGAAGGTATGAACGTTTACTGCTACACCACTGTTTTTCAATTCATCAATAATATTATTTATGCTGAAAAGAGAAAAAGAGGACGCTTTTGCGTGAATCAAGTAGTCGTATTCTAATGGAGATGTAAGGTGTAAGCTGGCACAAAGCGGCATACTCTTAATTTCATCAGTATCTTTATCAATAAAAGTACTGAGGCTATTTAGAATAGAAGTCAGCTTGTGAGCAAGTTCAACATTTTGCAAATCAGTCCAAAAAGTAGAACTTTGAATATTTTTATGAAAATCTTTAGCATCATTTATATAAATGACTCCTATGTTTGAATTAGGAATGCTTTTAAATAGCGAACTTTTGGTCTGAAATAGTCCACCAATATTGGTAAACAGAGAAGCTATAAAAAATAGCAAAACTAAAAAAAGCAGTATGTAAACGATTTTCCTCATCAATCTTATTAGTTAACAAATATGAATACACAAAAATACATCTTAGTTTCCGCATTTTTAATGGGAATGTTCTCCGTAATTATTGGAGCCTTCGGTGCCCATATTTTGCGTGAACAATGGATGTTGTCCGATGCCTCGATGCGAATCTTCAATACAGGTGTAAGTTATCAATTTTATCACACAATGGCATTGCTATTTTGCGGACTATTTTATCCGCAAGCAAATTCCCGGTTTGTAAAAATAAGTGCTCTTTTCTTTATATTAGGTATAATTCTATTTTCTGGCTCACTTTATTTGTTAAGTACCAGACATTATCTAGGGATTGACCACTGGAAATGGATAGGACCACTGACACCATTGGGAGGAATGTGCTTTATTTTTGCTTGGATTTCATTATTGGTTTCCACTTTAAAATCAAAACTTGGGACAACTGATACTTGATTTTGTTTTTGCCCTGTCAGGTTTGAATTTTGAGTTTTTCTCAAAACTAAGATTAAAGGGATTAATTTTTATAGAAGCATAAATATCTGTACCATTTAGCTCTTTTTGTCCAAAGAAACTTTGAATATTGTCTGTTCCAATCGTTAGGAAAGCCAATCTTATTGCAGCTCCATAGTTGACTTCTGAGTCGTTTACAATAGTGAATGGAATCATAAAATCTATCCATCTCGACTCAAAACGAGGGCTAATATTGAAAATATTGCTTCGTTCCGCCATCGCTCCTTTTAGTCTGACTCGACGAACAACATTTGCGCTGACAAACAAATTTTGAGTAAAAGCAAAATCTGCCTGCAATGCAAAGCCCACTGGCAGCCACATTTTAAACTTATCATCTTCAGTCGAATTGTAAAAACTACCAAGAGAAGGGTCACCTTCTGCCGTTTGAGATCGAATAATACTTATGACCTCCTCATGATCCATTATATCCTTTAAATCATTGGTTCTTATGTTAAAAGGAATATCGGTTGCTATTTCATAAACACCAGCTTTTCTTTTTATATTGATAAATCCTAAATCGGTCAAAGATGCCCCAATACTCAATTTATAAGGAGCATTATTGTTACTTGGTAAAATGTAATTGATTCCTATATCTGTTGCAATGCCACTTCCATTTTTGTCAAAACTGTAAGCCACTTCTTCATCGTCATTTACATCTAAGTTTCCCGCAGTTCCAAATTGTATGTCAATATTTTGAAACAATAAATCATCTCCTTCTTTCGCCATTTGAACAGTAGATTGTCCATTGACAAACATAGCATCATAAACATTTAAATATTTTAAGTTGGCACCAACTGAGAGGTTGGAATTTATTTTTCTACCATAGTGCAAACCTATCTCTGACCAATTGATTAAACCAATTTTAAACGGATTGATGGCGATATATTCCTGATCTGGTATTTCACGGTATGAGGCATAATTGAAAGAAGGGTTGACCCTATTGACACCTAAATAGTTTCTTACATTGGTAAATATTCCAAAAGTATGATCTTCTAAATTTAATAAAAATGAAGGACCAGCTATTGTGATATTTTCACTGACGAATTTTTTTCTAGTACCATCATCGTAGTCGTAAAAAGAAGCTAAGCTATTGTTTTGACTATTATTTTCAGGGGTAGACTCTTGTAAGTCGCTTATATTTGAAATAGACCAGATAGAGGCATCTTCTAAATAAGCATAATTGGTTTGAAAGAATAGACCTGCTGAAACAAGATTCAAATCCCACTTTAAAGGAAAGTGTGCATTGGCTCTTGCAGGATTTATATTGATGGATGAGACACCAGCATAATTAGATTGATAAAACCCTGATCGTTCTTGAGACATGAGATCTGAGCTGATAAGCAAAATCAAAAAGAATGTAAATAGGTATTCTTTTGTTGTAAACATTGAGAGGGCTTTTGAGTTTTTTCACGTATATAACTGAAAATTATATAGATATGGTATACGTAAAGGAGAAGATATTGGTTTTTGAGATCATTGAAGCATTTCAATATTAAGGGTTTTCTCATAAAAAATGTAATGATTTAACTATGGGTTAATACACTTAAAATTGATGTGATCTTTACAAGATCAATAAAACTGGGCATTCATTCTTTGACCATTCTTTATCACTAACATAATAGGATCACGCTGTGATCCTTTTTAAAATGATTGCAGAGCAATCAAACTATGTTAGCTTTTGGTCAAATACTCCTATTTTTCAACCTCAGAGAGGTTGCACATTGTTTTTATGAGAAAGCCCTTTTTCAACATTATAACATTGGTTCCACCTAAAACAACAAAACCAATTGCAAAAAACCAGCAACTAAACCAAGCACCGCACCGACGGTAATCAATTTCCATTCATCTTCTTGGAAAATGGGTCTTAGAAAACCAGAAAAATCTTCAGCGGGAAGGGCTGCCATTTTTGTCTGTAAGGTGTGTTCTATGTCTAAAGACTTTTCTGTATAGTTGTAAATTTTGTGAATGAGAATGGGAAAATCCTCCATAAAAGAATAAGCGGCAATATTTTTTATGGCCTCAAATTTTGAAGGACGATAAAATAAATCAATCAGTCCCTGATGCTCTTTGGCTGTGTACTCCACAACATGTTTGATGTGTTCGCTGATCATTTCTTGCAACACTTCTGATTTTGGACCTTGCAACATTGAATCAAAAATATTTTTTGAAGTAATAATATTTTCTTTCACTAATTTTCCATATTGAACAGAAACTTCCTGCTGGCGTTTTATAAAAAGCCCTTGTACTGAAAAGGGACCAATTTTGACTGGCTTTAATGGATGGAATATGAGTTTCAAAGCAATCCAATTTGTGATGTATCCAACTAACAAACCTGCAGCTGGCAAAAACCACCAAGCTTTGAAAAAATACCAGATAACCATTTGTATTAATCCAAATAAAAAACCAAAATAGAAACCTGATTTTTTAACAAATTTGAATTCTTCTTTTCCGCATTCCAGAAAAATTTCATTCAACAACGTTTTATCATTTACCAAAGAGTCTACGACCATTGCCTTTATATCAAACAGGTCTTCAATATTGCCTTTTACTTCATCAAATATTTTTTGGATGGTTTTGGGAAGGTCTTCAGTACTTCTATCATAAATGTTTTGTCTAATAGAGTTGGGAATGCTTCTCCATAAAACAGGTGCTTTGGCAAGCATTACATCATCTACAATTTTGATGGATAATTTTTCTACTGCATCGCCCATTTCAAGGGCTATTTGCTCCGAATCTATATTTTGAAACTGCTCATCAATATCAATCAACTTTGTGGTGATCATATCGACAGATTTTTGAGCCATTGATTTGGCTTTGGTTGGAATGATTCCCTGCCAGCCTAAGTAGGGTGGAATGCCTTTGAATTCGAGTGGATAGAAGGTCATTTTTATCGCCAAAACATTCGTTCCCCAACCAACCAATGCTGCGATGATTGGTATGCCTAAATAGGAAATTATTTCAGGAACAAATCCAGCAAATTGAACCATTATATAGCTTTAGTAGGGGCGTAATACAACTACTAAATTAGCTATTACATATTGATTTGTTTCAAATCAATGAATTTAAATGTAAGAGCGTCTATTTATTACTATCTTTTGTTTGGGATGTTTCTTTTGGAAAAGGAATGACTTTAGCCTCTATAGAATCTATTTCGCCAGTTCTCACAGCTCTTTTGTATTCAAGTTGTGTAACAATTTGCTCACGTCTATCCATTCGTTTTATCTTTTCAGTGTATGGATTGGCATTTTTACTGACTTTAAACAATCTGGCTCTAGTGCATTTTTCTTTGATTGCTTTGTTGATAATTCTAAGCGCTCTTTTGTTGTTTTTATATTCTTTTTTTAACTGTTCGTCTTTGGCAGGCGTTGTTTTACTAACCAGCTCTCTCAGTTCATTGTAAGCTTGCCTTTTAATACTCATATCCACTACTAAGTTTTTTAACAAAATAGTGCAGTAGTAGGCTATCGTACCTAAAATGAAGATAACCAGTAAGTTAATGATGTAGTGCAAAATAATCATAGTTAGAATTCAATTTGAATGAACCTATTGGTTTGTGCTGTAATGTGTTGTGTTGTTTGATGCGAATTCATAGTCAAAACGGTTATATGAATTGCCTCGTTGCTCAAGATAGTGCAAAAAAATTAAATAAACACAGTAAATTTTCAGTTAAAATTTGCTCTCAAATAACGTTTATAAAACATATATTCAATTAATTTAACATTCCAAGCCTACTTTTTCTGGTAATGTTTTTACATTCATTCAAAAGAACTTGTGCATCAACATAGCCTTCTTTAAGAGTTAGAATTTCACCGAACTCATCAAGAATTAAGATGCTGGGAAGGATTTGAACTGAATAAACAGCTTGTATCATATCTCCTTGACTACCTTCAGTGTTAATTTTATAATTGATGAAATTGTCGTTCAAATATCTGGCTAATTTTTCATCTGTAAAGACGAATTTATCCATTTGCTTACATGGTAGACACCAGTCTGCATAAACGTCTACAAAAATAGGCTTATTATTTTGCTCAGCTTTGTCTAAAAGCAGTCCAAAATCCCCTTCATAGAAGTTTACTTTACCCGTTTTAGAAAGGTATAAGCCTGAGGTTTTTTTGATTCTATTTTTTCCACAGGAAACTAATAGAAACAAGGCAATTAAGAGAAATACTGTGTTTTTCAAATGTATGGAGTCCTTTAATTCAAAATATAACTATATATCCAACGATATAGATTGTAAAATATTTGGCTGTATTGATATTCTAGGTCAGAATGAATCAATTATCATTGCTGATCTAGCATTGTAATATTTCTTTAGACTAAAAAAAAGAATACTGTTTAATCTCAGATATTAAAAACAGAAAAAAGGAAAGAAAAAAACAGGTCCGAATCGCACCGCTACAACCATTTACCCTTGCTGCCTTTCGACCCTGGGGGATTAAACAGGAGCAAGTCGAACGAACCTGCGGGCGCAAAAGTATAACTATTATTTAGAACAAAAAACTTTTGAAGGTTTTATTTTTAAAATTAAATTTAGTTTTTGAAAAAACGTTATTCTTTGGTATTTGAGGGTCTGAATTATATAAATCGAAAGGGAGTATGAAATTACTAAAATACTTTTGCGACCCGCAGGGGAATATCATCCAATTTATTATTTAGTAAAACATACTCATTATATATATGTTGGTGTTTTTGGGTAGACTTATTAAAAAGCGTACTTTTGTGGCGCGTTTTTAAATGTAAATAAAATATAATATACAAATGGAAAATTTAGGACGTAAAAATCCAAATGCTGATTTAAGTGATATTGGGTTGCACAATGTCAAAGCACATTGGAATCTTCCGATTTCTAATCTTACGGAATTGACTTTAAATCTAGGTCAGGGAAAATTGACTTCTAACGGAACATTGGTTGTTGATACAGGTGAGTTTACAGGGCGATCACCCAAAGACCGATTTATCGTTGAAGATGATATTACTAAAAATACTGTAGATTGGGGAGAAATCAATCAGCCGATCTCTAGTGAGCACTTTGATGGCTTGTATGATAAAGTGATGGATTATCTTCGTGAGAAGGATGTTTATGTGCGTGATGCTTTTGCTTGTTCGAATCCAAATTATCGTTTGAATGTAAGAGTGATCAATGAATATCCGTGGCAAAATATATTTGTCAATAATATGTTCATCCGTCCTAAAGTGGAGGAAATTGACAATTTTGAACCAGACTGGCTTGTAATTTCTGCACCTGGTTGTATGGCTGTTGCCGCTGAAGATGGAACACGCCAGCACAATTTTGCTATTATAAACTTTACACGTAAAACCATTATCATTGGTGGTACTGCTTACACTGGTGAAATTAAAAAAGGTATTTTCTCTGTTCTTAATTATACTTTGCCAACAAACGAGAATGTATTGTCAATGCATTGTTCTTCTAATGTTGGAGCAAAAGAAGATACAGCTATTTTCTTTGGTCTTTCGGGAACGGGAAAAACGACTTTGTCAGCAGACCCTAACCGTAGATTGATTGGAGATGACGAGCACGGATGGAGTAGAGGAAATGTCTTTAACTTTGAAGGCGGTTGTTATGCAAAGGTTATAAATTTGAATCCTGAACACGAACCACAAATTTACAATGCCATCAAATTTGGTGCGATGTTGGAAAATGTGAATTTCTACGAAGGAACGAGAGATATTGATTTTGGCAATACAGATAAAACGCAAAATACAAGAGTGAGTTATCCAATTCACCACTTGGATAAAACGGTTCACTCGCAAATGGGTGGAGAGCCTAAAAATATTTTCTTCTTGACTTGTGATGCATTTGGTGTTTTACCGCCAGTTTCTAAATTAACGAAAGCACAGGCAATGTATCATTTCATTTCTGGATACACGGCTAAGATCGCTGGAACGGAGGAAGGAATTGTTGAACCACAAGTTGTATTCTCAGCTTGTTTTGGTGCGCCATTCTTGCCATTGCATCCAACAAAATATGCAGATCTTTTAGGTGAGAAAATTGAAAAGAATCCAAATGTTAACGTTTGGTTGATAAATACAGGATGGACGGCTGGTCCATACGGAACAGGTTACAGAATTAAATTGCCAGATACACGTGCTATTATAAAGGCAGCTTTAGATGGTGTTTTGGAAAATGTTGCTTACACGGTTGATCCAGTATTTGGGTTGATGATGCCAGCGAAATGTCCTGGTGTGCGTTCAGCGATGTTGAACCCGGCAAACACTTGGGAGGATAAAGATGCATATTACAAAAAAGCGAATGGCTTGGCACAACAGTTTGTTGACAACTTTAGAAAGTTTGAAGATCAGGCGAGTGAGGAGATTGTAAATGCATCTCCGAAGGTAAGGACAGATTTGGCGGTGTAACTTCGGCTCCGCTCAGTTACCAAATTTCGTATTTCGGCTCCGCTCAATACTCGATTTGGTTTAGTCCT
>JAHDGP010000033.1 GCA_020627525.1 Bacteroidota bacterium | reverse complement strand
AACAAGGTAAAAATAAAAGAGCATTACAAGCTTATAAAGCTGCCAATAAACGCATTCCTTACAGTCCTGCAAACATTCGTCAATTGGGATTATTGCATTTAGAACAAAACAATTTTATAAAAGCAGAGAAGTACTTACAAAAAAGTTACAACTTAAACCCTTGTATTGAATCAACAATATTTGCATTGCATTCGCTCTACACTCAAATGGCCAATTATGACAAAGCCAGGTTTTATTTAGACAAAGCTTTTTCCACAGAAGGCTTGAAACGTAGGGAGCGGATTTTAAAAAAGAATAAATCCAATTTCTGAACGGTTTTGGCACAACTCTTGTAAGTTATCACTTCAGTCCAATTATTTTTGAAAATATAGTTTCTTGGCACAACTGTTGTAACTCATCACTTCAGTCCAATTATTTTTGAAAACGAACATTATTGGCACAACTTTTGCAACTCATCACTTCACTTAACATTTTCGACTTCGCTCAATGTCCTTTCAATCTGGTTGCTAAGCACAGCCGAAGCGATCCAAAAGTGCAATCATTTCCCTGCCAGCTTTTTCCCAGCTGAATTTCTTTGCCTCCTCCGTCGCCAATCGTTTGTGTTTATTATAAAGCACTTCCTCCTCCAACAAGTTTTTTAAATGAGCAACCAATGCATTTACATCAGTAGGTGCAAAATACAAAGATGCTGCCCCACCCACCTCGGGTAAGCTTGAAGTATTGGAGCTTACAACGGGTGTACCGCAAGACATGGCTTCTAAAACGGGCAAACCGAATCCTTCATAAAAAGAAGGATAGACAAAAACTTTAGCCATCGAGTACAAAACTGGTAGTTCTGCTCGCTCTACATATCCTGTAACTATAATGTCTGATTTATGGTTTGAATCTGCAATTGTCTTTTTTAACTCTTCCGAATCCCATCCCATTTTTCCAGCAAAAACCAATTGTAACGGAGTAACTATGTTATTTTTCAATTCTTCAAAAGCCTTAACCAAATGCACTAGGTTTTTTCTAGGCTCTAGCGTTCCAACAAACAAAAGATAAGGCTGGGTTATTTTGTATTTTTCTAATACTGCTGGATTTTCAATTGGGACAAATTGTGGCTCTTTTCCCAAATAGACAACTTCCGTTTTGCCCTTAGCATTGGGGTAGTATTTTACCAAATCTTTTTTAGTATGCTCAGAATTTGCAACGATTAAATCTGCATTTTTTGTAATCTTTGGCAAAAAAAGTTTGTGGACATAGTGGCTCGCTGAGTTATGGTAAGCAGGAAACAGTACAGGTGTAATGTCGTGAATAACTGTAACCCTTTTTGTTTTGGAAGGCAACGAAAACGGACCAAAATGAGCTGGTTCTATAACAACATCAATATCGTTTTTTTTCATCAAAGAAGGAATGCTGGTAAAGGATCTGATTTTTTGATGAAGCGGAATGCTTGAATTTATTGGAGCATATAATTCTTTGGCGCCATCAATTTTAAATGCTGTTTTTTCGGGACGAACGACAAAGTATTCATTTTTTGTATCAAGCTTTACAACAGCTTTTATGATTTCACGGGTGTAAATGTGAATTCCTGCGTATTGCAGATCCAGCGCATCTCCTAAAAAAGCAATTTTCATATTGGATTAAAAAATAGATTTCACCATTCTCGCCACCATTCTAACACCAGAGAAAAAGTTTTGCCCCTTTGCCATAGAATCTTTGTCGTAGCTAACCTTTATTGGTACTTCTTCCAAACAAGCATTGTTTTGATGAACGTGTTTGATTAACTCCATACAAAACTCGTATCCATTTGAATGCCTTCATTCCCGACTGACTGTCACTTACAGTCATTCCTGTAAAAACAAAGGTGAGTAGATTGCCGATTTTGTTATAAATTATTCGGATGAATGGTATTTTATTTTTACTGTATAAGAAGCGGCTTCCAATGACAATATCTGCATTTTTCTCTTCCAACCTTTGAACGATTCTATCAATATCGTCTGGAAAATGTTGTTGATCTGCATCTATGGTTACGATTACATCCGCACCTTGGGCAAGTGCAAAATCAATTCCGGTTTGTGTGGCTGCACCTGCACCCAAATTTACTGCATGGTTCAATACTTGTACTTCATCATAACTAGAAGCAATTTGACAAGTTGCATCAGAGCTACCATCATTGACAACAATAATATTGCTGTATCCCTGAAGAATTGTTTTTTCAATTACATCAGCGATTCTTGGAGCCTCGTCTTTTGCAGGCATCACAACATAAATATTATTATTTTCTGTAGCCTTTTGAACCATACTACTTTATTTGAAAAACTGCATATGAACCAGGAGAAACAATATCTCCAAATACATTATTGGTTAAGACTTCCTTCTCCTCGTTTGGTCCCTTAATTTTAACAACTCTATTTGTCGCCAGCAATTCCAAGTGATCATTGTTCTTTATAAATTCAAAAAAACTGTTGAATTTCTTCTGAATACTTCGATTTGGGGTCTTATCGTAAGCTGCCGCATTCAAATCTACAATTAAATATCTAAATCCAGAAGCTTTGAGGGCAGATGTAATATCTTTTTTCGTTTTATACCTGTTTAAAAGATTTTGAAAAAGTCCAAACAGATTGTCATTCAATACTCTTTTATCATTCTTTTTAATGAAAAATGAAAAAGCCGTTCCAGCACGGTAAATCAGTGATTCATCATCGTTGTTTATCTGATCAAGGGCATTGTTTACATCATTCAAATAAGCATTAAAAACATCTTTTTCAGAATAGGCACCTGTCTGATACTTTACAATAGCAGGATCAAACAAATATTTTCCAGCATTTCTATTTAACTGATGAATATTGGAAACTCTGACTACAAAAATTAACCCTATCCACATCAGTACTGAAAAAACAATCGCTCCGTAAACTGTTTTCTGAGTGGCATCGCCTTGTCGTTTATATCTTTCAGCAACACCCAGGAGTACCAGAATCCCTATAGGTAAAATCAAATAACCGTACCAGACTATTCCTCCAGATAAAAGCGCCCACAAAAACCAATA
Organism: Bacteroidota bacterium; assembly: GCA_020627525.1. GTDB lineage: Bacteria > Bacteroidota > Bacteroidia > Chitinophagales > UBA2359 > JAHDGP01. The sequence goes on along the minus strand of JAHDGP010000033.1, from coordinate 16,277 downwards.
CAAACAAAACATATTAATGGTCGTTCTAACCATCAAAACATGATCTTTGATTCTGTTTTGTAAAATAAAGAAAAACAGTACATACAAACCTATTAAGATAGGATAGGTCACTGCGTCTTTGGTGCCTGAAATCAATACTAAAAACGATTTTATCGGCTCATAAATATCAATAAATATCCGATAGAAATAAGCAGTTACGACGCCGACGGGTGCTTCTTCAAAGGAAGTCCTTGCAAGATAACGGTCCATATTGGGACCATTACTTTTCATTACCAAAGCTGATTTACTTAAAATATAAGAAGTGGATGTAGCAATAATTACGAGTAACGAACTAAAGGTCATAACCGTAAAACCCAAAAGCGGTTTTCGTCTTAAGCCAACCAGTAAGAGAATCGGTAAAAACATTAGAAGTAAATAACCGATTTCGACGTGATAACCTTTAACGTTTGTGTTGATGGTAACATCGTAAGGCATTGATAAATATCGAGCAAGCAATGGATTTTCGTAGCCTAAAAACCGTTGTAACTCTTCTATTACAACTTTATTTTCAATGTCAGCTGCCTCCTTTATTGGATTTACCTTCGGTTTAGGGTCAACATTAACGGGCTCATCGTTTTGTTTTTTGTTTTTTCGGTCAATTAAAAATGAGCGCTTTTTTTTCTTAGTTGTATCCTGCTGTGCGACAATAGCATGGCTATTAGCTTGCAAGAGCATAAATAACATCCCTATACAAAATCCAATAAACAGTCTATATTTATTTTTCACACTCATTTTGTCTTCTTCGTCTTTTTAGTATTTGTCTTTTTCGCATTGGCTTTCTTCGCCTTTTTATCTTCTACCCAATTTTTATGAATTGCTTTAAAATTTATTTTTGGTCCCACAGATTTACCATTCATCAGCGTTCTAATAGACAAGCTTCTGGTTTCGTAATAATTTTTTGATACCCAGGGAATCATTGGTAAAGCGATTAAAAAAGAATATAGAACAGTCAATTTAGCACTCCGCATAAATTGTCCATGATTTTTTTTATAACTGTAAAATAAAAGTGCAATACCTATAACTAATAATATCCATTGTAAATATTCGACTCCGAGATGGTACTGACGTAAGGCACTTACATCATCTATTTTTAATACAAATACAAAAAATAAAACTATAAAGGAAATACCCAAAAATGTTATTTTGTCATTGAGGCAATACCATATTCCTGCAACAATGCTAAAGAATAAAAACAGGGCTGTTAATTTGATACCGAGGGCAAAGCCTGTTAAAAGTCCTGCTAAAACAATGAGACTTCCATTTTGAATTTGTTCACCAGTAAAATAAAAAATACTGGAAACCTCGTCTTCTTTGGGCTTATCTTCTTTAATTCTTGTCAGCCATTCTACAAACAACAATACCACGCACAAGCAAATAAACAGCAAACCGAGATCGACTTTCAGCTCATCGCTTGATTGGTGTATGATGGATGGAGTTGCATAAAATACCAGACAAGCCGCCAACAAATAGTTGGTACCCATGTCGAAAGCATTTTTTCCTAAATTATACATAGCAACTAAGCTCAAAACCCCACCGACGGAGGAGAAAGCCATAACTACTTCTGTTTTTCCAAAAATTATATGTCCCAAAGACATAATCAATGCCCAATTGTAGGGTTGATGCCCTTCTACCAAGCCTGAATAATCTCTAATAAGTCCGGGTAAATTGATGTATAAGGTTAGTGAATCATAGCCTTTGGGGAGTGGACTGATAACATTTACTAAATTTAATCCAATAAAAAACAAAAGTAAAAAGAAACACAAAACTCCAAATATATTAAGATCCTTGGGCAGTGGAATAGGCTCTATTAGAGTGAGTTTGATGAATTTCCAAGCTCCACGCCAATTGAGTGCCAACAAAAAAAGCAGCAACAGAAAAACTGTGTAGAACTTTAACAAGCCAAACATTCCAAATAAAAATAAAAAGAGGGAAAGCAGCATAAGACCTGCGGCAATATTTATAATGCTTTGCCCTGATGTTTTCATAGATGTTTCTAGGAGCACACAAAACAATTCTCCCAGTGCATATGCAAACATCAATAGTAAGTATGTTGCAATTACAGTATAACTAACAGTGCCAAGCAGTGTAAAATATTCTGAAACGCTCGTGACTATCGGTTCGGGTAATTTGAACTGAAAACTGACGATACTTAGTAAAACAACCAGCAGGAGTGTACCAAAAATGGTAAAGCCATTGACTATTTTACCAGCAAAATTATCCTTATTCTTTGCAAAAAGCACTAAACTAGTTCCCAAAACGGATAAGACCAATAAACCTATTGATAAATCTAAGTAGTGGAAACGCTCAAATGCATAATAATGGGTAGGATGTTTCTGCCAATAATCGAAAAAGATAACCACCATCCACAAAATCATGAAGACAATGGTTAGAATATTATATAACTTTTCTTTCATTAAAATTTTAATAATTCAAAAAGCATTGATTTCTACTAAAAAAAACAACGCCATAAAGGTCTATCAAACAAAGGTATATATTACATTTTAAGAAAGGCGCATTTTATGCAACCGATTTATATGGAATTTGCTATCCATTGTGACGAATTGTAGATATATATTCTTAATTTTGAGGTTTTTCAGGTGTATATCTCCTAGTTTAAAATTGTAAATGCAGTTTGAGATTTATCAGTGGTTGGTGCCCTTAATAGGCATATTTTTTATATTTCGTACAATTCGAGGTTACGTAAAAGGAAATCGTAATACTGGAAGTACGATAATATGGATTATATTTTGGATTACGGCGATGGTTTTAGCCATCATTCCGAACGAAATTTCTTTTAAGCTTGCCAGTATGTTGGGCTTCAAAAGCAATATCAATGCTGTATTGTTTGTTGCGACAGGATTTCTATTCATATTAGTATTTTATTTATCTTCAACAATTGACAAATTGGAACATAAATTAACAGAGTTGACCAGAAAAATTGCGATTGAAAGACAAGATCTTTTAGAAGAATTACCAGAATTTAAAACAAATGTTAAAGATGAAGATTCTAAAAGTGATCTAGGATCATCTAAACCCAACTTTAAAGTAAAATAAGCAGCACTTGGTATCTCAATTACCTTCCCAATGACCATACTTTTTGTACTAGAAAATCATTACCCATATATAGGCGGAGTAGAAACGTTATTCAAAACTTTGACAGAAGCGTTGGTTGCAAAAGGTAATCGAGTAATTGTAGTAACTTCTCATACCGATAAAAGCTCTCCAGCCTCAGAAGTGCTCAATGGTGTTGAAATAAAAAGACTTCCATTTCCAAACAGATATTTTTTCACATTCTTTTCAGTTCCTGCAATTTTAAAATATATAAAAGAGTGCGATATTGTCCATACCACTTCTTATAATGCCGGTTTGCCTGCTTTTATAGCGTCTAAATTGGCAGGCAAGAAGGTAATCATCACTTTTCATGAGTATTGGGGAAAGCTATGGTTCAAATTACCATATATGAATGGTATTGTCCGTTTTCTATTTTATATGTTTGAACAAATGCTGGTGCGTCTGCCATTTACCAAGTTTATCGCTGTTTCACAGAGTACCAAAGATAGTTTGTTGCAGGCAGGTATAAGAGAAGACAAAATTATTGTCAATTACAATGGTGTGGATTATGAAGAAATTGAATCTTCAAAAAAAAATATAAGCATAAATAATTCTGACAAACCGTTTACATACACTTTTTGTGGTCGTTTGGGTATGTCCAAAGGAATTGATATTTTATTGGAAGCTGCTGCTCAATTCAAAGAGAAGCGTGCCGATAGTAAATTAAAAATGATTATCCCTAAAATTCCTGCATCATTTTATGAAAAAGTATTGAAAGAAATAAAACAGCGAAATTTAGAACAATACATAGAACTCAAACATGAGCTTCACGAATCGGACTTGCAAAAAGAGCTACTGAATTCACATTGTGTTGTTGTGCCTTCTTATACAGAAGGTTTTTGTTATGTCGCTGTCGAAACAATTGCATTGGGTATTCCTATTATATCATCAGATATGAAAGCACTCAAAGAAGTGGTATCAGGAAAGTACATTAAAATGAAATCTTTTGATAGCAATGCGCTTGTCGAAGCATTAGAAGATGCATTTAATGGGAATTGGGAGCAGTCTGAAATTAAGAAATTTCATTTGGACGAATCTGTAAAAAACTACATAAAAACATACAAGTCAATATAGTACACTTAAAAACAAAATTAAACTGAATTGTTTTTTTTGCTTAGAAATAATAAAAATTCTTTTTTTTATTTTTTATTTACCCTACAATTTCTGCAAAGCTATCCTTTTTGATTTACATTTGTATCACTCCCCTTTCCACTCACTACTAACCATACTATTTTCAGCTATTTTTTAGTTGAATTTATATGAAATTAAAAATTTTAATTTCGTATTTCTTCTTATTACTCTTTATTGACCAGTGCATATATAAATGCCTATTTTATCTATGATATTTTTCTAAATACAGACGGACCCACAAATGCTCCTTCTTGCATTCTAAAAAATGCTCATACTAAACTATCATCATTTATATATTTACCGTTCATATATAAATACATATTTGGCATATATAGAAATATGTATACAACTCCCTTTCTTTAAATACAGCATTTTTAAATAATAGTTAGTCTCCTGGAGGTTTTAAATAATCCTCCTTGGAATACTATGTCTATTGTTGTTGAGAAAATGTAAGTATTTATAGATTAACAAGCTTGTCAGCTGCGCAATTAACGGCCCCCCAATACTGACATTAATCAATGCGCTGATTTTTATATGAAAGGCTTTACAATTAACAAATGGTATCTCGTATACTGTTTAGTAGTCCTATGCATTTATTCAAATATCATAAATGCCCAGCAACATTCCTGCGGATTTGATTTGGCAAATTCTGCTTTATTAAATAAGCATCCTAATCTGGAAATTCTAGATCAAGAAACCGAATCACTCATTTATAAAAATACCATTGCCTATCTTAATAGTTTGGCTGCTCAGAAGTCTATCACTGACAACACTGTTTATACGGTTCCTGTTGCTTTTCATGTTGTACACAAGACGACGGATGCATTGGGGTTTGGAAGCAATCTGACAGATGCACAAATTCAAAACGCAATAAACTATTTAAATGATACTTATTCAAATTCAGGTATTTCTTATCAAACAAACGGTATTGATACAAATATAGAATTTTGTTTGATGAATATAAGTAGACATGCTTCAAATGAATTATCAGATATTTGCTACAATACAGAAGATTCAGAAATGAAAAGTGTTAATGGATTAGATCCTAACAAATATTTAAATATTTGGTCTGTCAATTCTGTTGTCTTTCATAAAAAAGATAGTAATGGAAATGTCATTCAGCCTTGTGGACTATCTACTTTTGGTTATACTTTTCGGGCTTACAATCATGGAAATCCCAATGATGGCGTTGTTATCGAAGCAACTTCTTTATTGAAATCTACTTTCCCCCATGAAGTTGGACATTACTTGGATTTGTACCATACTTATGAAAGAACAAATCCATCAAATCCATGTCAAAACAATAACTGTTTTCTGGATGGTGATAGAGTTTGTGACACTCCTCCTGACACTACAATTAAAAGGGTTAATTGCTTTGCCAATGAAAAATTTAACTCTTGTACAACAGATGCGGACGATCCTAGTTCTAACAACCCATTCTCCTTTGACGTAGTTGATATGACTGATAATTTTATGGATTCGAATTATACCTATTGCAGATTCAGATTTACAGAGGGTCAAAGAATAAGAATGCGAACAGCGCTTTTAAATGTAAGAAACTCATTATTACATAATAATCCAGTAGCAGATTTTACTATTAGTACATCAGGAACTACTGTTACATTCAGCAACAAATCTCAAAACTCAAATAACTATTTTTGGAATTTTGGAGATGGTACAAGTTCAACTCAAACAAATCCAACTCATACTTTCAATACAATTGGACAAAAAACAATTTGCTTAACTGCTTCTAACAATTCACTTTGTAATACTTCAAATCAATTTTGTTTAAATATAAACATTACAGAATCAAGTATTCCAAATACGCAAAATTGTATAACACATTATGAGAACAGTTTTGAAAACACAAACGATTGGAATAATTTGTACGATGACGATATTGATTGGATTTTAAAAACAGAATCGACTCCTTCATACAACACAGGACCAACAAATGCAAGCAAGGGAAACAGTTATATTTACATTGAATCTTCTAGTCCCAATTATGGTGGAAAAAATTCTAAACTGTCTATCTATTCCGGTAACATTCCTAACCAAATATATGATCTAAATTTGGATTTTGATTATCATATGTATGGCACTGCAATGGGTACTTTAAGATTATTGGTTTACGAAAATGGAAATTATACTTACCCAAGTACACTTTGGATTCAATCGGGAAATCAAGGCGATATTTGGAGAAACAAGCGCATAAATTTAAATGCATTTATTGGAAAAAATATTGAAATAGTTTTTGAAGGAATAACAGGAACCAGTTATACAAGTGATATGGCGATTGACAATATTGTTTTAACAAGTTGTTCTAATTCTGAGGAAGAACCAACAATAAATGAGTGTCAAGAAATATTTTCCAATGGATTTGAAAATGGGATTCAGTCTAACAATTTATTGCTGGATGACATTGACTGGCTTAAAAAAGCAGGCTCAACCGCTTCTCTTTACACAGGTCCAAATGCTGCTTTTGAAGGCACTTATTACATGTATATTGAGGCTTCGGGCAACAACTATCCACATAAAAATGCTTCACTTTCCGTCTACGATAATTTTTTAAACAATGATTATCATGATGTTAATTTCTCTTTCTATTACAATATGTACGGATTTGGTATGGGCACATTAAGACTGGTTGCTATCGTAAATAAAAATGATAACAACCCTATTACCGTATGGTCAAAATCGGGAGATTCGGGAAGCAACTGGCAGCAACAAACTGTCAGTTTAAACAACTTCATCGGTTCAGATATAGAGTTGCGATTTGAGGGAGAGACGGGACAAAGTTACACTAGTGATATAGCAATAGATAATTTAACAATAACAGCTTGTTCGGGTACTTCTATATCATCAGCTTGTACAAATCAAATCACAATTCCATATATTCAAAGTTTTGAAAACACCATTGACAGTTGGATACAAGAGACTTCAGATGACATGGACTGGCTTATTCGTTCGGGCAAAACGCCTAGTAGTTATACAGGTCCTGACCAGGCGTATCATGGTAATTATTACTTATACGTTGAAGCATCAGGAAATGCTTACAAAGAAGCGAGCATCACAAGTCCTTGTTTTGATTTGAGTGAAACAAGTGTGCCAATATTTTTTATCAAAAGAAATATGGAAGGCAACAGTATGGGAACCCTCACCATTGATTTTTACGGAAATGGTTCTTGGTATAACGATGTGATGGTTATTTCAAACACGACAAATGCAGTTGGTGAATGGGGAACAATTGGTGGAGCAATTTACGATTTAGAGCCACAAATGCAAAACTGCAATGACTGCAAAATTAGAATAAAAGCGCAGGTTGGTCCGAGTTATCAAAGTGATATAGCAATAGATCAGTTTGAAATATTTGATGCTGTTTCAGGTTCAAGGTTGGATCAGACTTTGGATGATGGTGAGATATTTGAAAGCTTGGATTTCACTGTTTTCCCCAACCCTGCTCGTGACTACCTAAATATATCGCTAGATTCTTTTGGGTCTGTCGAAGACCTTTTTGTTACGAACATACTTGGGCAACGAACATCTGTGCTTCAAAGTGGTGCGGGTTTGGGGGGAACCCAAATTGATTTGTCTGATTTTCCTTCGGGTACTTATATATTGACCGTTGTATATAATTTTGGAAAGACGAAATCGAAAAGGTTTGTTGTTGAATAATTTTTATACCTACGAGGTTTTTACACCTACGAGGTTTTAAAAACCTCGTAGGTGTAAAACCTTATTTCTACTATACTCTTCATGGAATCTTACAAACTGGTTACGACCATCAAACAAATTTATTATTTTCTGTTTGGGCAAGAAGCTTTGACTGTTTGACAGTATTTTCCAATAGGATGAATATTTATACTTCCTAAAATCATCAACAAATTGGTGGAATTCTGGATTTAAGTGGATGTAAGCAATTAAGCGTTTCAAATAATTGTCATCTTCAACTATCTTCCGTTTAAAACGCCCCTCCCATAATGTACCTGTTCGTCCGTAAGCCTTATTTAATGTTTTGGTATAAGAATTAAAAAAGTTTGAAAATTGTTGTGAAGGAAAGACACGCAACTTTTCATCATTCAGTTTTGAAGTCTTGTTTGAATTCAATCTAATTACATCATCGTAGGGTCTTATTTGTACAATACAATGAAAATGATTTTTCATCAAACAATAAGCAAATGTTTTGGCGATAGGTTCAATGTGTTTAAAATACTTTTCCATGAAGTAATAGTAATTTTTATTTTCTAAAAATACATTACACTTGTTCGCTCCACGATTATAAATATGGTAGGTGTATCCAAATTGGAGGCTTTGATGGTGAATGTTTTTCATTTGTATATAATTTTACCCAAACCTACGAGGTTTTAAAAACCTCGTAGGTTTGGGGTAGATTTAAAAATCTTCTATCTATACAATACAAAAATTCCAGAATGCAAGTCTTTTTATCATAAAAAAGTCAGATTCTAACAGTTTCCACTAAATTTTTTCCATCTCAAAACCAACTATTTAAGCAAAATAACGCAATAGTCTAAACACCTATAAATCAACCTCTTAATCAGCATTTATTTATAGAAAACGTATTTTTTTGATTGAAAATTCGGTGATTCTAGACCAAATTTGTAATTGTCGCGGCTAGCAATAAAACTTAAAATTGTACCATAATAATCAATTGATTAGTGTCAGTGTACACAAATAAAAAAACAATGAAATACTGACACCTAAATCGCACTGAATTTAATTATGGAACATATGAAACATAAAACAATGAAAAAAGTATTTTTTATTTTAGTTTGCTTAGCAACTTGCATTTACACATCAAACACTTTTAGCCAATGTTTATCGGGCTATGAAGATGGATTTGAAACGCCAGAAAACTATGGTTTTTGGCAAAACCTTTCAGATGATGATTTTAACTGGACAAGAAAATCAGGACCAACAACTTCAACTCTAACAGGACCTTCTGCCGCTAATGAAGGAAATTTTTATTTATATACGGAGTCTTCAAGTCCTAATTATGGAAACAAGGTGGCTCGGGTATCTGTTTACGATCAAACAGTTCCGACAAATTTATCTGGCTTTGAAATTTCATTTGATTATCACATGTATGGTAGTTCTATGGGATCTCTTGCCCTCATTGCTTATGAGTATGGAAATCTTAGCAATCCAATATATTTATGGCAAATGAATGACAACCAAGGTGATATTTGGTTCAATACAATAATAAATTTAGATGCGTTTATTGGTAGCAACTTACAGCTAGTATTTGAAGGCACGACTGCCAATAGTTATAGAAGTGATATGGCTTTAGATAACATAAGAATGACTGAATGCACTAACAATATTTGTAATTTACCTCCTGTTGCTAGTTTTTCTTTTATTAACAATGACCCTACTCTAACTTTTGTTCCCGGTTCAGTTATAGGTGATACGTTTGTTTGGGACTTTGGAGACGGAAATTTTCAAACTCAAACTTTAGCTGACTTATCAAATACACTTCCTACACATACATATGCTACTGATGGCACTTACACCGTTTGTATGACGGCTCAAAAGAATGGATGCCCTTCTGATCAAACTTGTCAGAATGTTACTATCGGAAATGTTTGTAATTTGCCGCCCGTTGCTAGTTTCTCTTTCATTAACAATGATCCAACTCTAACTTTTGTTCCTGGTTCAGTTATTGGAGATACTTTTGTTTGGGACTTTGGTGATGGGACTTCACAAACTCAAACCATTGATCAATTGGCAAATACACTTCCTGTCCATACTTATGCTACTGATGGAACATACACTGTTTGTATGACGGCTCAAAAAAATGGATGCCCTTCTGATCAAACTTGTCAAAATGTTACGATTAGCAATGTTTGTAATTTACCTCCTGTTGCTAGTTTTTCTTTTATCAACAATGACCCTACTCTAACTTTTGTTCCCGGTTCGGTTATTGGAGATACTTTTGTTTGGGACTTTGGTGATGGTACTTCACAAACTCAAACCATCAATCAATTAGCAAATACACTTCCTGTCCATACTTATGCTACGAATGGAACTTATACCGTTTGTATGACAGCTCAAAAAAATGGATGCCCTTCCGATCAAACCTGTCAAAATGTAACCATAAACAACAATTCAATTGGAGCTGGATCTTGCTTAAATACCTACCTTGAAGGATTTGAATCTGTGAACCAATCTGGATGGCAAAACCTTCAAAATGATGATATTGATTGGATAGTAAATTCAGGTGGAACTCCTTCAGGTAGTACAGGACCTTCAAATGCTATTGAAGGAAATAACTATCTATATGTCGAGACATCTGGTTCTAATTCAGGAGGAAAATCTGCATTGGTTTATGTACACGCTCAATACCTTTCACCAAACTTAAGTAGTGCAACTTTTAACTTTGATTACCATATGTATGGATCAGGTATGGGAACATTAAACTTAATCGCATTGGTAAATGGTAGTCCAACAACTATCTGGACATTATCAGGAAATCAAGGTGATAATTGGCATCAAGCAAGTGTTGATTTAAGTGCATTCATTGGAACCAATATTGAATTGCAATTTGAAGCAATCACTGGTCCTAATTATAGAAGTGATATGGCTATTGATAATTTTACATTTGACGACTGTATTGCTAATTCCTCATGCAACTCCACACCCATTTCAGATTTTACTTTTGTTTCAAACAATGACCCTTCTTTCTTGTTTGTTCCTGGTTCAGTAATCGGTGATACGTTCATTTGGAATTTTGGAATTGGAAATACGCTAACTCAAAATGGTTCGCAGTTGGCAAACAACCCTCCTACCTATACTTATCCAGCCAATGGCAATTATACTGTTTGCTTAACTTCGATTATAGATGGATGTCCTACACAAGATGTATCATGTCAAAATATTACCGTGAACAATGTTAACTCTTGGGGATGTACAAATGCACAACCAATTCCATTCTATGAAAGTTATGAAAACGGAATAGGATTATTCACACAAAACACAAATGATGATATGAATTGGACTCAAAAGTCTGGAGGTACACCTTCTTACAGTACTGGTCCCAATAGTGCGCAGGATGGAAATCACTATATCTATGTTGAAGCATCAGGAAATGCCAATAAAACAGCCAGCATCACAAGTCCTTGTTTCGATCTATCTGGAACAAATGCTCCAGAATTCAGTTTTCAAAGAAATATGAGAGGGGCGCACATGGGTTCTCTGTCTCTAGATTTTTATGGAAATGGTCAGTGGTTTAATGATGTTATGGTGCTAACATCTACTACTCCAACCAATGGAGATTGGGAAGGCATTGGTGGCAGCATTTATGACTTAGAACCTGGTATGCTTAATTGCAATGATTGTAAAATTCGTTTAAAAGCAACTGTTGGTACTAGCTACCAAAGTGATATTTGTGTGGATAAGTTTGAATTGTTTGACAGTTCTACAAATAGATTGGCTAGCAACAACATAGATCAAGTAATTGCTGACTTAGCAGATTTTACATTATTTCCAAATCCAGCTACTGCTAATGTCAACTTAAACTTTGAAGAAATGGATCAAGTAGAAGAAGTGCTTGTTTCAAACCTTGTAGGTCAGAGTTTATCTGTAGATTATGATTCATCTAATGATAAAATGATCAGCTTAGATATTTCAAATTTAAAACCTGGTTATTATATGGTAACTGTTGTTTATAATTTTGGTAAGTCTAAAACGAAGAAATTGATTGTAAAATAATAAAAATAAAAAAGCAGACCTACGAGGTTTTAAAAACCTCGTAGGTTGTTTTTTTATTTTATATTCATAAACTCATCCAATTTCGTTTTTCTACCCCAATCTTCTTTTTCTTGCTCTGACCACAATTCGGGGAAAAACATGATTAGTTGATATTTAGGTGGTAAATACTCCTGCCAATTGGTTCCTCCTGTTGCCGCAATATCTGCCTTGTCTTTTTGCAAATACCTCACTGCAGATTTATAATGCGCCAAAGGCCATAAAATATTTGCCAAAACATCGTACTTACGCATAGTGTAAATAAGCTCTTCATTTGCTCTGTCTTCAGGGGTTAATTGTGCATATTGTTCCCATAAATTTTTATGATAAAAATCTCGTATCAAATGAATAAATTTATTTGTATATTTTTTTTCAAATTGCAAAAGTGTTAAAGTCTTTCTTCCTGTTGCCAGCTCCGTCGCTCCTCTTTTCCAGTATAAATACTTGTATTTTTCATGAATATCTTCACTCTTAGCCAATTGCTTTCTTGCCGAAATATGAATAAGATTGTCTATTCCTGTCGAACATATTTCTATCATTCTGAACTGTGCTGATTGAAAACCACTGGCTGGTAATAATGCCATTCGGAACTTTGCAAATTGATCGTGATCCATTCCCTCTATCATTACATCAAAAGAGTGTACCAATTGCTCAAAATACAAATTGATTCTCTTCAACTGAACTAAATATTTTTCAGCTGTCAAATTAACATCATCAGCAATTATATCAATAGCATGTAATATTAGATTAAAATACAGTTCTGTGATTTGATGATATACAATAAAAATGTACTCATCCTCAAAAGGTGTTTTTTGGGTTTGTAAATTTAAAAGGATATCCAACTTTATATAATCCCAATAAGTAACTACTTTGGAATGCAACAATCCATCAAGATAAGAATTCATATCTTGCCCCATTGCTGTATATTTCTCTTCCAGTTGTTTTAATCGCTCCTTTATCTCAGGTGTTATTTCCATAAAAACTATTTGTTGCAGTGATTGAATGGTGAATGTTTTGTGTTACAATAATCTTTATTCATCATTCATAGTTCATTGTTTATTCCTTTTTGATATTCCTTAAATTTTTCTACAAATACCGCTGTGAATGCTAATGAAAGAAAAGTAAAGATTGTACATCCAATTACGATCAATGAGCGAACAGGTTTTTTCTTTCTCTTTGCAGGAACTGCATATTCATAGTAATACAATGTTTTTAAGTCTTGGCTTATTATAGATTGGCTTTGATCATAACTCGATTTTACATCGTTATAATCTTTGACTATTTCAGTTAAAAACGACCTAAGAATTCCAATACTGATTGTGTCATTTGGGTTTCTCTTCATGGTCAGTTGTAGACTATCATTAAGCTTGGCGACTTCATTTTTTTTATTATCTAATTGCGATTTTAATATTTTTAATTGATCTTCTTTTTTGCTGAAAATCACATTTCTATTCAACTCATCAATTTTATTGGCAAGGTCATTTGCCCAGTCTGCTGCTTTTTGAGGATCTTTATCAATAACACTTAAAGAAACTGAACCTTGAGCGTTTTTAGCAACATTATAGTTGTTCTGAAATTTATCTGCTACCTTAAACTCTGCCAGTTTACTTTGAGGGTCAATCTCGTAGTGATCAAATAATTTATACTGTTCAATGGCATAACCCAATAAAGCAGAAGAATTTCCTAATGTGATGACTCTATCAATGTCTACTTTTGAACCAAACATGAAAACAGGTTTTTCCGAACCCTCCTTTTTAAACATCGAACGATCCAACAAGCCAGGATTTGAAGGTTGAAAAACAACCGTAGACTCATAGTAATTGGGCAGTAAAAGAGATATACCAGCACTTAATAAAGCAGCGAGAACTGTAAATATAAGGATAGGCTTTATCCATTTTAGTAAAATAGATAGTATTTCAAACATAAATTTGGCAGTGTCTTTTCAAATAAAACGAAAAAATACAAGATTTCGTTTTCTTCAAATTAAAAAGCCAAAGGTAAGGAGATTTTCAAGAATAAGGGAATAAATAAAAACCCGCTCTTTACAGAGCGGGTTCTCCCAATAAGATTAATAGTGTGTGTGTTTTATTTTATTTATCTGTTCCAGCTATTGTTGGTAGATTTAATGTTTGATCTCTTTCGATTTCTACAATGTATGGTCCTGCTTCTAAACCTGAAAAATCTAGCGACAATGAAATGTCATTTTTCTTTAATTCAATGAATCTAAACTCTTTGAAAACATGACCTTCTTTGTTTTTTATTGTAAACTTATAATTGAAGTTTTCATTTTTTTCAACATATGTCAAACTTATCTTTTCAACATCATTATCAGCGTGTAATACGCCAGCTTTGAAGTTGTACATATCATTTTCTACTGACTCCTCTTCAACCACGAAATCAATTAAAGAAACATCGTTAGATGAAGCTAAGTAGTCTGCTTGTGCATTTATTGCTATGGTTACGAATAAGCATAGAAATACGGATAGGATGTTTTTCATGACACAATTATTTAGTTATTATGATGGTTTATGAGGGAAAAACTTTGGGAAGTTCTTGGCGTTGATTATTTATACGGCAAGTGATGGAATTCTGTTACGAGAATATTAAAAAATTCTAATATTAATCAAAACAAAAAGCTTAACAAGCTGATTAACAATAATGTATTTTTGCAAAATAATTAAAAAAATAAAATTACCGAATGAACTTTGCTTTAGGGATTGTATTGGAAGACCAATGGCAAGTGACCGAAGGTGGCAATTCGATTTTTAATAGAAGCAAACTTCTTTAACAATTACTAGTTGTTTTTAAAATCTTCTTGAAGGACCAATCGAATTAATTCTGAAACAGAATTGATCTCTAATTTTTTCAAGGCATTTTTTCTATGCGTGGAGATAGTGTGCGGACTGAGAAATAACTTCTCTGCAATTTGTTTGGTTGTCATACCTTCTGATACCAACAAAATAATTTCTCTTTCACGTTCGGTTAATAAATCAAACGTTTTACTGAAATTGCTTTGTTTTTTATTGTCTTTCTTCATTAAAATATCAACAACACTTTCGCAGAAAAAACGTCCTCCTTTCATTATGGTTTCAATGGCATTTCGCAATTCATCTTCCCTACATTTTTTGGTAAGAAAGCCTTTGATTCCAAAATTTATGGTTTCTCTAATATTTCCTTCATTTTGATCACCTGAAATGATCAATAGGTTAATATCTGGATATTTCTGAAAAATAGCAGGAATATCTTCTATATAAAAGCTATCAGGTTGGTCATAATCAATGATGATAAGGTCGGGATATTCTTCGTCAATGCTATCAAACAATTCTGTTTTATTACTAACAACACTCTTTACCGACAGGTTTTCCGTTTGCGATAGTAGATATCGCAGTCCCATACTACTCAGATATTGAGCATCAGCAAGTATTATTTTTATTTCTTTTGACAACTATTCGATTGTTTTAACTAAATGTTAAAATTATTGATAACCAACTTCGACAACAAAGATAACAGTTTTGATGTTAGAATTGTTGTATTTCTTTAAACAACGTATGGTAATTAATTTGTAAGAATCGTAATTTAAGTTGATCATGCTACCTTTTATTGTTTTTAATAAATATCTATACTGCTTACAGTTCCCTAAAATCATACCATTATGGTTAACTTTATAGTTCTTTGAACATTATATAAGTATCTACCAGACCTAACTCAGAATGCCTGAACCCTTTTGGTGTGATACCTATTATCTTAAATCCAAACTTTTCCCATAATTTTACAGCAACTTTATTTGAACTTACAACCATATTAAATTGTATCCCGTAATATCCGCTGGCTCTGGCAATATTAATTGAATGTTCACATAGCTTTTTTCCAATCCCCTTTCCTTGCTCGTTTGGATTAACCATATAGCTGCAATTTGCAATATGATTTCCTAAGTCAATTTGATTTGGTTTGATAATATAAGTGCCTAAAACCTTGTTTCCTTCTTCAGAAACAAATGTTCTCATATAATCTGCAAACCAATTTTTTTTCAATTTAGTTTTTGGAGTTTTGGGTGAAAAGACATAAGTATCTCCTGTTTTGATTACCTCCTTAAATATCTCCCATACTGGTTCAATGTCTTTTTCTGTTGCTTCTCTTATTTGCATTGATCACTTTTTCTTATTGATCGTTTTTTAGTTAATGAAGTTGTTTAGAATTAAGGATTTATTTATATATGAGATGTATTTTTAGTC
>JAHDGP010000433.1 GCA_020627525.1 Bacteroidota bacterium | reverse complement strand
CTCCTTCGGAGTTTGTATAAACATCAATATATTAAATACCATAATATTGTCAGCCTTTCAGGCTTTAGAAACGAAACTTTTTATTTCTTAACTAAAAACAATATTGATGTACGCATCTTCAAATATAAGGCTTTTCATTTAAGCGTCCAAACAGGAAAAATAGCTTGTAAATACTTAAAAAATTTTGTTTAAAACGATCGAATATTAGTTATTCCTTTGTGCTCTTCGATTCTTTGTGGTTTAAATAATTTGGTTGAATTCTTTTTGCGATAATTCTTGTATAAAATCTGCCAATACCTGCAAACCTTTGAAGTGGTCAAATTTTTCAGGATCTGGTTTGATGTAGTTAAAATTTCTGTGTCTCCAAAAAGTCATTGCTGTTGCAGCATAAACTGTGAATGCTTGCAATGATTTTTTTTCTTCCTCCAACAATTTCACTTCTTTTTGATAGCCCTTTAGCAAACTTTTTGCTTTTTCAAGATTAACCGTTTTACCTTCCTTACAAATTCCAATGATCGTCATTCCCAAATCAAAGATTCTGTAATAATTTGCAGCCTCTTCAAAATCCATTATTGTTACTATACCTTCATCCTCACTAATTATAACATTGTCTGCAAAAAGATCGCTGTGAATCATTGCCTTTGGTAAGTCCAATGATAGATAAGTATTTAAATAGACTTCTTTTTCTTTTAACCATTTTGCAAAGTCAGAATCAGCAGCATATTTTTCTACATCTGTAAATTGTTCCACACCATAATTTGTATGCTTTGGCAAATATTCAGGTGCTTTTATTTTGTGAAATTTTCCCAACTCAATACCTATCAACTCTATTAAATGAGTAGGTAAATCATCCATAATTTTCCCTTCCAAAAAACTTTTAATCATCACAGGTTTTTCATCAAAAAAACCAATGCTGTCTTCATTTTTATTTTTAATAATTTTTGAGGTTGAAAAGTTGTTTTCTTCTAAATGTTTTAATAATTGAGTTAATAAGCGTGCTTCCTCTTCAGTTTTTTGTTCACAGATGGTCAAAACATATTTTTCATTTTGAGCTTTAACTAAGTAATTGGTGTTTTCAGAACCACCACTTAGAATTTTAAAAGAATTGACATCAATTATATTAAACGCTGTCGTAATTTTCTTCACTTCTTCCTCCGTTAATATTGTATAATGCGCCATTGTCTAATTATTTATTTCAGTTGAATGATTTAATTCCCAATTGTTATTCATTGCATCCATCAATGCCTCTTTTAAATAAGATTGTTCACAACTATATCCTCTTTGGCATTGTTTTTTTGCCTTTTCTATTGAATGATGTTTTGCGGATTCAGGCAATTCATTTACACCTAATGCATTTTTAATCGTTTCGGGAAATTTTGCTGGATGCGCTGTTGCAAAACAAATCAATTTTTCCTCCCCTAATTCATTTCTAAGATCATCCGCCACTGTCAATGCAACGGCTCCGTGAGGATCTAGCAAATAATTTTCTGATTCATAAATTTCTTTGATAATTGAAATAGTCTCAATATCTGATATACTTTGCGATAAAAAGCCCTTTTTATATTCTTCAAAAGATGATTTATCAAATTGTACACTGCCAGTCTCTTCAAATTTTTCTACCCACCGTTTTATTTTGCTAGAATCTTTATCCACACAAAAATACAAGTATCTCCAAAAATTAAAAGGTGTGAGAATATCAATGGCAGACGAAACAGTTTCGTGAATAGGTTCTTTAGAAAAAATTCCTTGACTAAATATACGATGCAAACAAGCATTTTTATTATTGGCTATGATTAAATTTTTAACAGGCAAACCCATTTTCTTAGCCAATCCACCAGCACACAAATTCCCAAATCCACCTGAAGGAACTGCCATATTTATCGCTTCTCCTATTTCATCAACCACCTGAAAATATCCATAAAAATAATGAACCGTCTGCATCATAACCCTACCCCAATTGATAGAGTTTACACTAGATAATTTTACCTTTTCTTTAAAATTTTTGTCAGCATATAATTTAGCAATAACAAAATCTAAATCATCGCCTCCCTCTGGACAATTAGAAACACCAACAGAATGAATATTGGAATGTGGCAAGGTAGTCATCTGTCTTTCTTGCTCTTCCGTTATCAATCCTTTGGGATACAAAACCCAAGCATCTAAGGTTGTTTTACCTGCAATAAAGTGAGCTGTTGCTGGTCCTGTATCTCCTGTTGTTGCTACGATAACAGAAAGAAATTCTTTTTTACGTTGTAAGAAAAAATCAAACAAATTTACCAAAAAAGCCAAACCAATATCCTTAAAGGAAATTGTTGGACCGTAAAACAATTCCATTATATAAGTTTCTTTTCGACTCTTCAGTCTGTGTAATGGAATGATTTCTTCTTTTTCAAATGAGTTGTAAGATTTAGTAATAATTGATTTTAATTCGTCGGCAGTAATAATTGATCTATCAATAAACAAAGACAAAATTTCAAACGCCAAATCTTGATAAGTCAAATGCTTCCAAGCTTCTAATTGTTCTTTTGAAATATTGGGCAATTCTTCTGGAACATACAAACCGCCATCTGCTGCAAAACCATCTAAAATAGCTGTTTCAAAATCTACGGGCTTGCCTCCACCTCTGTTACTGACAAACTTTAACATCTTCTTAATTAGCTTAAGATTTATAATTCAAATATACACCAGAAGCTATCATTATATCTTGAACGGCAACTCCTGTCAAATCAACCACAATTATTTGGTCTTCGTTTGTTCTTTGCAAACTTTTGTCTTGAATGGCTGTTCCCAACTCAACAGCTTTGCCTTCATTTATAGCACCTGCTTTTACAGCTTGATAAATTTCTCCCCTACTTTTGCTTTGCGGCAAACTATCTGCAATTACTATCTCTGCTTTTTGTAAAATTTTACTATCCAATTCTTGTTTGCTGGCAGTATCCGAACCAACAGCAATAATCGTTGTACCAGATTTTATATCTTCCACATTTAGCAATGGCGTTTCTGAAGGCGTAGTCGTAACAATCAAGTTTGAATTTTGTGCAACTGCTGCTGGAGTTGCAGCAATCGTTATATCAAAATCATCTCCCAATTCAGCTTTTAACTTTTCTGCATTTACAGGAGT
>JAHDGP010000032.1 GCA_020627525.1 Bacteroidota bacterium | reverse complement strand
TTTCCTTTTACAAACCTAAAGGCCGAAGCGGAAGAAAAACGGAACCCTAGCCATACTATCTCGATTCAACAAAAAAAATTCTTTACCTAATTCTTATAAGCCATATTCCTAACATTGATTTCAACATAACCACTCAATCACTATCTTTCAAAAGCATATTGTGTCCTTCACCTATTTTGGAATCATTAAAAACTTAAACGGCTGTTATTGGAATATCTTGAGTTGTTAATGCTTGCTCTTCTAAACATTTAAATTTATTTTTTATCGTCTCGGGTATTTCTTTATTACTTTAAAATGATAAAATTGTGATTGAAACAAAAAGGCGCAAAGACACAATATCATTAAATCAAAAATTATATTTTTTATTTTACTTATCATTTAGGAGCTGTCTCTTAACAAATGATCATTTCAACATCATATTTTGAAATTGTCGACATTATCGCCCAATGGTTCAAAATACAATTCGTTTTCGCTCGCTGCAATTACGGTTGAAACGGTTGCATCGCCTGTTACATTTACCACTGTTCGACACATATCCAAAATTCGATCAACAGGGAAAATGATGGCAATCCACGCTCCTGGTAATCCAACCGATTCTAAAACCAAAATCAACATTACCAATCCTGCACTTGGTACGGCTGCCGAACCAATTGAGGCAAGCGTGGCTGTCAAAACAATAGTCAACTGTGCTGCAATGCTCAAATCCACCATATGAAATTGTGCTAAAAAGATCGCTGCAATCGCTTGGTACATACTTGTTCCATCCATATTCACCGTTGCACCAATGGGTAAAACAAAATTACTAACGTCTTTCGATACCTTTAAATTTTCACGAACACAATCTAACGTTACAGGCAAAGTTGCAGCACTTGAACTCGTTGAAAAAGCCAACATTTGAGCTGGTCCAATGCTTCTAAAAAAGTCTCTGTATGATATTTTTTTACTGATAATTTTAACTATAAAAGGATATATCACAAATACCATAATCGCTAAACCGATCACAACCGTTATGGAATAAAAACCTAAGCCTTTGAAAATTTCAATCACCGCATTGGGATCATCACCCGCCATTTCAGAAATTTTACCAGCCAATAAAGCAAAAACAAAAAAGGGTGCTGCTCTCATAATTACATCCACCATTTTTATAAAAACTTCATTGATTCCATCTACCACAGCAATCACGGGCTGCGCCAGTTTTTTATCAATATAGAGTAAAACAATACCGAAAAAAATCGCGAAAAAGATCACCTGAAGCATTGCTGGTTTTGCTATAGCAGAAATGATATTTGTCGGAACAACATCCACCAAAAACTGTAATGGACCACTACCCCGCTGATTATCTGCCTTTTTTAATTTATCTTGTAAACTTGAATTGTTCGATTTATTTTTTTCTAATTCAGCAATTTCCACTTTGTATTTCTCTTTATCCGCATCAGATAAGTTGTTCATAATTCGTTTACCATCTGCAAAAGTTGCTCCTTCGGTAGAGTTCACCCACATTTCATAGCTGATTCTATTTTTCATCAATTGGTCCTGACTCGCAAATTTCCCTGGTTGGATTACATTTACCAAAGTCAAACCGATGGTAATAGCGAACACGGTTGTGATGAGATAAGCGACGAGGGTTTTCAATCCCATACGCCCAATTTTTGACCCATCGGCAATTCCTGAAACGCCTTTTATAATGGAAAATAGAACCAAAGGAACAGCAATTAATTTCAACAATCGAATGAAAATATCGCCAAATGGCGCAATCCAATCTAATGTAAATTTACTCCAGCCAAAATAGCTAGATACAATCGCCCAAATAACTCCCAATATCAATCCGATGATGATCTGCCAATGCAATGCAAGTTTACCCATAATAAAGTATCAGTTTAATCCTGAAAAATACAAGAATACAAGCACTTATTCAAATTTAAGCTGATCTGTTTAATATGTTTTACTTCTATAGCTTTGTTTGGACCGCAATTGTAAAACTGAGCAAATGAAGTATTTGGCAGGACTTTTGTAAGTGATCACTTCACTAAAATTGTTCATTCTAAAAATCAGTCTTTTATAAAAGACATACAATTTTAATGTTTCAATAAAAAACTAAATCGAATACCTTCCCAAAATAAATGTAAGCACAAAATAACTTGCCACCAGCCTCAATATTAAGAATAGAAGGCTAAGTCCCACCCCCTTATTAAAACCTCCTTTAATTAATCTTAAGATTGTTGTTAATAGAGATGGGATATTTATTAAACCAATTAATATGGCAACATACAATATTAAAAATTTAACCGTATTAACTGCTGGATGCAAGCCACCCAGTGTCATTACTATTGTTAAAAATAGAATCAACCATGTTGTGTTACCAACGTAATCCCAAGTTTTTTTTTGGTTTGGATCACTGGGCATCTTTTGCAAATTGCGCAAATGAATCTGCATTTATTAATTGGGTTACAGTTGAATTATTGCTGTAACTAGTTTCTCCCTCATATCCCAAATCTAGGTTGCATCCATATTTATGAACCCATTCATGAATCAATGTTGCTGACCTTTCATCAGGAGTTTGATTAAAATATTCAGGACAAATTCTTATTGCAACGAAAGGTACACACCAAAAAGCTGTGGCTATTACCCCTGGACTGTCACAAGCCCAAAAGGAGGAACCAGTTGCTATAATTTCATACTCAGCCAAAGGACCCAATGTTCTTAAAATATGTAAATTAATTTTTATCCATTTGGCAAAGGCTGTACTTGTTGCTCCACCAAAATGTTTTGACAAGGCATTTTTAACTTTGGCAGGTGATGTTCCATTATAAAGTCCAATGTTATTTATTGCACTATCTAGCATTGAGATAGCTCTGAGTCTATCAGCCGCTACGATTTGTTTTTGTGTAGATTGAATTGCTGCTGTCATAATTGGGGTAATGTGAAAGTAAAAAAATAAAATAGAATTATTTCACAAAAATAATAGACTGTGCTTAGAAATGCAAAACTTATTTATCTAAATAGAAAACACCTCTTTTGAAATGTGCAAATAAATCTGCATTTATTAAGATACTGGACTTGCAATTCCTTCCAATTCAAAAAACGCAAGAAAATCTTCTTTGAAACATTCTGAATCGAAGTCTTTTACTTTTTTGGGTAGTTTATCCAAGTTCGACAATGACTCTTTTAGTAATTCAAATATGATCCTAAGGCTTTCCGTTTCAGAAGCAGCTATAAATTCATCATACAGTTCATTGTCAATTTTTATATCATAAGTATATTCTTTCACTTCTACTAACTCAACTTCCTTATCTGGTAATTTCACTTTCCTAACATCCTTATACCTAGGTTTTCTCTTTTTATTCCAATCCTCATATCCAGGCTGCGTTTTTATACAAATACATCCAACCAAATAATTTTGGATACCTTCTCCATAAGACTTTTCTGCAAAATAAGATTCCAACTTATTTGATAAATCATTAATCAAAGTAGCTTTATGATAAGCTTGTGAGTCAATTTCTAAAGTAATTGAAAATTTCATAACAAACAAATACTCTAATTACAATCTAGCAAATCTCCACTACCCGTAACATCACTGATCACATTCGGGTTGCCCTTGTAACAAACATTTCCAGAACCTGTTACTTCAACTGACAAAAAGTCTTCTACCCTAACCGCAATGTTTCCAGAGCCACTAGATTCAATTGTGCAGTCTTTAGAATCTAAATTAAAGTTGTCTATATCTCCAGATCCTGATGATACAATTTCTTGATCTTTTGCAAAACCACTAGCTTCAAAATCTCCAGACCCACTTAAATCTATACGCATTTTATCAATCTCGCCAAAACTCAAATCTACATTTCCCGAACCAGAAACATCTGCATTTATTTCATCCATCCCTTTCAAACTGAGATCAAGATCGCCTGATCCAGAAACATCAATTTCAGTATTTTCAGTCATTGATAAAGTATTTGTAGAGTTAATATCTCCAGAGCCAGTTAACTCAATTTTTGAAAATTGCGGATTAGTTATATTTATCACAACATCCAAGTTTCTGTAGCAGCCATCTAAGTCAATTTCCCAAATTCCATTTACAACTTCTGAATCCTTCACTATTTCATCAATCACTCTTTGAGATGCCACTATCTCCACCACTTGTTGATCTCCATCTGTTAAATTTACATCACCACTCATTTGTAAATCAATTCCGTCAAAATCGGCGACATTGATCGTTTGTGTTACTTTTGCCCCATCACCATCAATACAGTTATCACAACTTACAAAAACAAACAAACTCATTGCGGTTATCAAACAAAGGTATAAATGCTTCATAATTAAATTTTATTTTTTAAATTAAAACTTACTATTTTACAAATAATAAAGACTTGGTTTTATATCATAAGTTGAAATATCAAAACAAATTTACCATTGATTTAAATGTTAAATGGCATAACTTTTGGAACTGATCACTTCACTATACAAAAACAACTGATTTTCAATCAAGTAGAAATGTTAAAAAATCACTTCAAAACCATATTTTCTTTAGAAAATTGTTTGTGGCTGTAAATTACGGAAAGTAATGCAAAAATTATTAGTGAAACAACTATCACGAAAAAGTACTTCATTTCAATTGTTTCGGCGATGATTTCCTTCGTCGCAAGGGCGATGTTTAATATTGGAATCCATACCGTCTTCCAAGTGAGGTCTATACCTGGAAGCATTGCCAGCATTGCAGGAATCAGTACAACGAAAGTGAGAGGGGTAACGATGCTTTGAGCCTCTTTAAAACTGTTTGCTCGCACTACCAGGGCAGATAACACACCTGCAAAAAAGACGCTCAAAGGAATCAACATTGCAAACATCATCAAGACAAATTTTACACTAATCACTCCGTTGATTGCTGTGAGAAATTCTGCTGGAATATCTGGAAATAATTTTAATGAAATGAAAAGCCCTAAAATAATCATAATGGCAGAGAACAAACCGACAAAAGCTATGGTCAACATTTTACCCAACAAAATATTAAATCGTGAAGCAGGAACAGTTAACAAAGTTTCAATTGTACCCTTTTCTTTCTCCCCTGTAATCAAATCTAATGCCGGATACATGCATCCGGAAAAGCACATTATTATAAACATATAAGGCAAAAATCCACCAAAAATTTTACCCAACCTTTCCTTACTGGAAGCCATGTCGTTTTGCTGGATCACAACAGGATTTATCGCCTCCGTTGTAATGTTTAGTTGTTTTACCCTGTCTTGTAAAATATCCGTTTTAAATACTTCAATCTTACCAGAAATTCTTTTATACAACATCAGCTCCGTTGTCTTGTAATTCAAATTTATCGTTCCCGATTTCATCTGATCCACATTTGCTTGAAAGTCTGGGGCAAATTCTAAAACTGCATCAATGCTGTCATTTTCAACAGCTGCCTTTGCATCTTCTATATCTAAGCCTTCAACAATCTCAATACTTTCATCTTGAAGGTAATTAGCAAAACTTTCTGGAGCTTGATAAATAGCTATTTTAATGTCTTTGGTTTGCTCCTTTTTCAATATACTACTTTGCAATTTGGTTACACCAAACATCAATACTGGAATCAATAACATTGGTAATAATATTGCAGTAATCAATGTACGTTTATCCCTTAAAGTATCTAACAACTCTTTTCTTATAACTGTTAATATCGTCTTCATTATTCAAAATTTTTTAGGTATGGAAAATCAATAACTATCCAAAACAGACAATTATTCACCCCTTCCCTATGCGTTAATAATTTGATTGGCATTGACTACATCAATAAATGTTTCGGTAAGCGACTTCCCTTCCGATTGCGCTCGATAATCATCCATTGATCCACTAAAAACAAGATTCCCTTTAGCTATAATGGCAAGATCGTCGCACAACAAATCTACTTCACTCATTATGTGTGAAGAAAAAATTACGGTCTTATTTTCTTGCTTACATTGCTTTATCAAATCAATAATACTACTAGCAGTAATCACATCCAGTCCAGAGGTAGGCTCATCAAATATTACAACGCTTGGATCGTGAATCATACTTCGGGCAATGGAAACTTTTTGCTTCATTCCGGTTGACATTTGTCCTATGCGCTTTTTCGCAAACTCATTAATACCCAAACGATCAAACAATTCTTCTTTTCTATTTTTAAAATCTGCTTTGCTAATTCCGTGCAGATCGGCAAAGTATTTTACGATTTCTTCAGGTGTCAATCGTTCATACAAGTTGGTCGAACCTGTCAAAAAACCAATGCTTTTGCGGACCTGATCTGGTTCATCCACAACGCTGTATCCACTCACTCGCACATTGCCAGAAGTCGGTTTCAAAATTGTTGCAATCATCCGAAGCGTTGTTGTTTTTCCTGCACCATTGGGTCCAAGCAAAGAAAAAACCCGTCCAGGTGTACAATTAAAACTAACATTATTTACTGCATTTATTGAACCGGCAGTGGTTTGCAATTCTTTCTTTTGCTGTTTCGTCAAGGTGTAGGTTTTGACCAGATTCGATACTTCTATCATAGGCTTTTTTAGTTAACAATGAGAAATAAAATAATGCAACTTCACATCAAATTTTGTTGAAGAATAGTTCGCAAAGTATTTTTGCTTTATATTTCTCATCAACACAAATTATAATAATTTAGTTTCGATAGTTAGATTACAAAGATTCTAATTTCTTACAAATAACCTAATATTTTTATTTAAACTCAGGTTTTGTGGCGCAAAAACAAAATTGCAAAAAGTAACTTTTATGAACGTTGTAGGTTTTTATATTTTACTTTATCTATTATCATATTTATGAACCAAATAAAGCCCTAAGGAACCAATCGCATATCCTAAGATTGCTCCTAAAAATGCACCAACTATTATGTCAACAGGAAAGTGAACACCAATATAAACACGACTGTAAGCGACCATCGCAGCCCATAAAATCAAAACAGGAATTATCCACTTAAAACGCCTTCCAAAAAGAGCGATCCAACAAAAAGCTTGGGCAAAATGATTGGCGGAATGTCCTGAAACAAAACTTTTACCAGAACCGCATTTTACCAACAATCTTAGGTTTTCGAAAGTCTCAGGGATATGGCAAGGACGCAGTCTTCCAAAAAAAGGTTTAATGATAGAACTGGTTAATTGATCAGTAATTACAACAGTTAATATTATTGCTAAGAGTATTTTTATTTTTCCACTTGGATAATTAAGAACTACAAAAACAAGTATAAACAAATAAAGCGGAATCCAACATTCAGGTTCAGAAACCAATGGCATTAATTGATCCAAAAACCCAAAGGTAAATTCTCCGTTTATTTTTTCAAACCAATAATGGTCCCATTCTATGATTTTTTCTAACACTCGTTTTTATTGATAATTTTCGCAAATTAACTATAAAAAACATTTATTTCAAATGAATGTTTTATGCTATTATTCAACTGGAAAAATCAACTCGCAACCTTCTTATAGGAAGAAGGCACCTTCTGCAAAAAATATTTCACTTTTCCAAGCAATCAAACTAAATAATTAAAAATTTACAAAATTTCTCCCCAATTTCCTCTTAAAGTTGGATATTGAATACCTGCTCGAAGCGTGTCCAGATATTCACTCCTAGGAACCTCGATACAACCCAAACTTGCTAAATGTGGTGTATAAACTTGGCTATCTATTAACTGAAACTTATGTTCTATCAACTTTCTCACCAATGTTATAAATGCAGCTTTTGAAGCGTTGCTGGCTTTAGCAAACATGGATTCTCCAAAAAAAATATTACCAATAGCTACACCGTATAAACCCCCAACTAGTTCTCCATCTTTCCAAGCCTCCACCGAATGCGCCAAACCTAAATTATGTAAATGATTATATGCGGCAAGCATTTCAGGAACAATCCATGTGCCCATTTGCCCGGCTCTTGGAACAGTACTACAAGCTTCTATAACTTCTGTGAAATTTTGATCATACGTAATTTCAAAAGTGCCTTTTTTAAGCACTTGCTTCATACTTTTCGATACTTTTAAATCTTCAGGATACATGACAAAACGCGGATCTGGAGACCACCAAAGAACGGGTTCTCCCTCAGAATACCAAGGAAAAATACCAGATTGATAAGCTAGTAATAAACGTTCAGGGCGTAAATCGCCTCCCACAGCCAAAATTCCATCTCTTGTGGCAAATTGAGGTGGCGGAAAAACTAGCTCTTCTGTCAAGTAGTAGAGCATAAAATTATTTGGGAACCAATAAAAATTATTCGATTGTAACACTCAATCCACGATCACTCAAACCGTCTTTAAGTGGCTTAAGCATCTCATGAGAACCTTCTTTTACTGAACATCTTCCTTTAAAATGTGTAATCATTGCACATTGTTCAGCCTGTAAAGATGAATGACTGCAAATATCAATCAGGCATTCTATAACCCATTCAAAACTATTGTGTTCATCATTGTGGAGTAGTAAGGACTTGCTTTCCGTCACAACGGTTTCCAACAACTCGTCAATTTTATCTTTAGTAAGCGTATCAGACATTTGTATTGTGTAATTTTGCATTATATCTATAAAATTAATAAAAAAGCGATAATGATGTAGCGTTTAAAATCAGTAATTTTGTATATATAGCTTAATATTCAATATAAATTACGTAAAAATGGTTCAAAAGATTGCAATTATGTAGCAATATTAATCATAATAAGTACCATTTCTAAATATTGCTAAACATTAAAATTATCAAAAAACTTCAAATAAATCACAATTTACTCTAATAACAGACGCAAAAAATTGGGATAGACACCTTATTTTTGCCTCTTTTAAGTTAAAAAACACTAAGTATTTAAATAGATAAAATTTACTAACAAGACAAAGGCATAAAGGACAAATTATAATTTATGGCAGAAAATAACAATACGGATAACAGCGAAAATAATGAAAAAGTACAGTTGGGAACTGTTTCGGGAATGTACGAAAACTGGTTTCTTGATTATGCCTCTTATGTAATTCTAGAACGTGCTGTACCCAAAATCGAAGATGGTTTCAAACCCGTCCATCGTCGTATTATGCACGCAATGAAGCAGATGGATGATGGACGATTCCACAAAGTAGCGAACATTATTGGTCAAACAATGCAGTATCACCCACATGGCGATGCTTCTATTGAAGATGCCCTGGTTAATCTTGGGCAAAAAAACTTACTAATAGATTGTCAGGGAAACTGGGGAGATATTAGAACGGGTGATAGAGCGGCAGCGGCAAGATACATTGAAGCGAGACTGACTAAATTTGCATTGGACGTGGTATTCAACCCAGAAACTACCGACTGGCAACTGGCTTATGATGGAAGGAAAAAAGAACCGGAATATCTTCCAGTAAAATTTCCTTTGTTGCTTTCGCAAGGAGTAGAAGGTATTGCCGTTGGTTTGGCTACTAAAATAATGCCGCACAATTTTATTGAATTGGTCAAAGCTTCTATTGCGATACTAAAAGGTAAAAAATTCAAGCTGTTTCCAGATTTTCCAGCAGGAGGTTCTATGGATTGTAGCAATTACAATGATGGATTGAAAGGTGGAAAAATAAAAGTCAGAGCTGACATTCTCAAGGTAGATAAAAAAATGTTGGTTATCAAAAATGTGCCCTTTGGTGTTACGACCAACTCTTTGATCGAATCCATCATTAAGGCAAATGATAAAGGTAAAATCAAAGTCTCGAAAATTACAGACAACACTGCTAAAGAAGTTGAGATTTTTATTGAAATACCGTCCGGTGTTTCGCCAGATGTTACAAGAGATGCACTGTATGCATTTACAGATTGTGAAGTTTCAATTTCTCCAAATGCCTGTGTCATTGTAGACGACAAGCCTTTGTTTATTGGAGTGAGTGAAATGCTTCGAATGAATACAGCCAATACGGTTGAATTGCTAAAAAAAGAATTGGAGATAAAACTAAATGCACTCAAAGAGAAATTGCATTTAGCTTCATTGGAAAAAATCTTTATAGAGAAAAGAATTTATCGAGACATCGAAGAATGTGAAACTTGGGAAGCAGTACTTGAAGCCATCGACAAGGGGTTGAGAAAATATGTTGCTACTCCTCAGGACAAAAAGAAAAAGTCTGATAAGCGTTTACGCCTATTGCGAGATATTACGGAAGAAGATTTAGTGAGACTTACGGAAATTAGAATTAAGCGTATTTCAAAATATGATTCTTTCAAAGCAGATGAACAAATACTCAAACTGGAAGATGGGATTAAGGAAACACAGCACAACTTAGACAACCTGAATGATTTTGCCATTGATTATTTTGAAAATTTATTAAAAAAATATGGCAAGGGAAGAGAGCGTAAAACTACCATTACCAACTTCCAAGAAATTCAAGTAAAGCAAGTAGCTGTTGCCAATAAAAAAATGTACGTTGATCGCAAAAATGGCTTTATTGGAACGAGTTTAAAGAAAGAAGAGTTTGTAGGAGAATGTTCTGATATTGACGATATAATTGTCATCCGTAAGGATGGACGAATGATTATTTCTCGTACGGCGACAAAAACCTTTGTAGGCAAAGGCATCTTGCATGTTGGTGTTTGGAAAAAATCAGATGACAGAAGGGTTTACAATATGATTTACGCCGACCCAAAAACCAATCGCAACTACGTTAAGCGATTTAGTGTAACCAGCATTACAAGAGATAAAGTTTATGACCTAACCAATGGTGATCCAAAATCAAAAGTACTGCACTTTACTGCCAACCCGAACGGTGAGGCTGAAGTTGTCAACGTTCAGTTAAGCCCTGATTGCAGAGCAAAATCTAAAAACTTTGATTTCGACTTTGCTACCATCGCTGTAAAAGGAAGAAACTCTAAAGGAAATATTTTGACTCGTTGGCCAGTACGTAAAATTTCCATTTCAGAAATCGGTGTTTCTACCCTTGGCGGAAGAGAAATTTGGATTGATCGTGCCAATGGAAAATTAAACTCAAAAGAAACAGGTGAATACTTAGGCTCGTTCGACACGGGTGATTACATCTTGGCGTTTTTCAAAGATGGAACTTATGTAATGACTGATTTTGAAATGACCAATTTCTATGAACCAGAGCAGTTGATTCATATTGAGAAATTCAACAAAGATGCCATTATTAGTTGCGTTTATTACAATGGAGAGAAAAAATGTCATTATGTCAAACGTTTTGAAATTGCGACCACCACTTTCAATCAACGCTATTGTTACATAAGCGAAAGTAAGGGATCAAAATTGATTGCAATGAGTACCGCAGATGAACCCGTTATTGAGTTTCGAGTAACAAAAGGAAAGGGTAAAACCAAAAAAGTGGAAGAAGACATTTTAAATGTTGCCGCATTTATTGACGTAAAAGGTTGGAAGTCTCTGGGCAATAAACTCAGTACACACAAAGCCAGTCACATCAAGATGGTTGAGGGGATAAAGTAAGTAGTTTCTCTAACAACCATTCTTTGCTGACCAACTGTTTGTTTTGGATGGATGATTTCAACTTAGCAGCTTTCTCTGCTTTTGCTTTATCATCCAAATTAACATCAAAATGCAAGCGGATAAGCTTGCGCAATTCTTGTAAAAAAAGCCTGTAAGACTGTGCCAGTTTTGCAGGCATTTTTTTCTTTTGTGAAATGATTCTCAAATAACGGATAAAACTGTCAATCAGGAGTTCCGCTTGCTCGTATACTTCCAACTCATATTGTGTTTTAATGACTAAGTTTCGGCGATTGCATTCAAGGTAAAGGTCTTTTTCAAAATTTTTACCCAATAGCAAATCTAGTGCTTCTTGAAATTGTCGATTTTCAAAAAACAGCAAAGCCTGACTGATTTGCTTATTTTTTTCCATATCTTTTTTGGGTAAATATTGAGCATATTTTTCGATGAAATGATGTCCCCACTCAAAATCTTTCATCCTTGCAACAATGCCAATGGTATTGTTAAAATCTCGAACACTAATGATTCCTTTTTGAATAAACACCTCTTTTTCAACGGAAAATTTATTAATTTGATGGACCAAAGCATATTTACCTAAATCCCCATTTATAATTTTAACAATGCAAATATTTTTGGAAAATTTCAGCAACTTCACCATTTCCTCCACTGCAATCACATTAAAAAATTTATTTATCTTTTCAAATAAAGAATCTACATTTGCATTATCCAAAAAGCATTGATAAGCCCAAAAATACAATTCAATAACAGGTTCTTCAAAACCAATTTTTGATTGCTCTTTTAATTTTGATAAAAATGGATTTATTAAAGAATGATCAAAATCTGAAATATTGGTGATGCTCAAATTCATTTGATCACAAATAATTTTCAAAGAAGATAATACTTGATAATTAAATACAGCAATAGATAAATCATTGGCATTAATATTTACTTTTTTATTGGCAGTAACAATCAATTGACCTTTTGCCAATTTTTCTAACTGAAGTTTTAAGTACAACGTTTCTTCACTTTGTTTTTTTTGGTAAAATTCTTTTTTATATTTTTTAAAATATTTATCAAAGAATTTTGGAAGATTCCGCTCTTGAAAAAACGACAATCTGACAATATCAGGATGTTGATTTCTTCCATCGTTTACACCAATAAAAATCAAAGCATTTTTAAATATGGCTGACAAATAAACATTTAATAAATTCAAGGCATTTTCCTTATCCTCAAAAGTTGAAGCAGCCAATACTTTTTTATCCAATTTAGAAAATTCAAATTTTATTTTATTTAAAATTTTTGTTTTTGATTTTTCAAGAATATTTAAAAGCAAACGGGTGCAAACACTCCGATATTTTAATTTAAAATAAGAAGATTCTAAAAACAATTGAAAATCGGCAATTTCTTCATCACTAAATACAGCCAAAAGTTGTATAAATTTTTGCTCTCTCATTAAATATTATGTAAAATTTAAAAATACATACACCTGATTATCAAAATATTGAGAATCAATCATCAAAACTAAAGTATTTTAATATGTTAAATAATTGCATTTTTTTTCCTTCATTTTCAGCATGCTGCTTGTTTACCTTTACAGCACAGACTAATTAAAAACAACAAATATTAATCACTAAACTTTTAAGTTACTATGAAAAAATTATTTACAACAAACAAACGCAGTATTTATCTGTTGCTTTTGTTGCTATTTTCTCTAAAGTTGACAGGACAAGCAACAGTAAACGACAATCACATCATCATTAAGTTTGATCAAAATTCAACTTACACCTTTTCAGCCTCTTCGGTTGGATGTAGTTTTGTTCAAAGCATTGACTGTATAAATGCAGAATTATGGTGTGTACCAGACGTACTAAAAATTGGCAGTGATCAATTTACAGGAGAGCAAGCTATTGCCGATTATTTTGCTTCGATGGGCGGAATTGTAGAATATGCTGAACCAGATTGGTTAGTAGAAGCAATTGGAACACCCAATGATCCATCTTACAATCAACTTTGGGGAATGGATAAAGTAAAGGCTCCTCAAGCCTGGGATATTCAAACAGGTAGTTCAGATGTAGTCGTAGGTGTGATTGATACAGGTTTGGATTGGACCCATCCAGATTTGATAGACAATATCTGGCAAAATTTGGGAGAAGATGCAGACGGAGATGGTTCTGTCTTAGAATGGAATGGAAGCCAGTGGATATTTGATCCAGGAGATGAAAACGGTGTGGACGATGACGGTAATGGTTATGTGGATGATTTTGTTGGTTGGGATTTTCACAACAACGACAATGATCCTTATGACGACCATTCTCACGGAACGCATGTTGGTGGCACTATTGGAGCAAAAGGTAATAACAACACGGGCGTTTGTGGAGTAAACTGGGATGTTCAATTGATGGGGTTGAAATTTTTGGGTTCAATGGGATATGGTTATATAAGTGATGCCTTGCTTTGTATAGATTATGCTGTATCGAATGGAGCCACCATTAGCAACAATAGTTATGGGGGAGCTGGATATAGCCAAGCATTTGCAGACGTACTACAGGTTGCTGAGCAAAACAATCATTTATTTGTAGCAGCAGCAGGAAACAATAACTCAAACAATGACTTTACTCCTGTTTATCCTGCCGCCTACCCCAACCCTAATGTCTTAACAGTTGCCTCCACTACCTCATCAGATGGCAGATCAAGTTTTTCCAATTTTGGCATGACATCTGTTGATTTAGGGGCACCAGGCTCCTTTATATATAGTACTATTCCAAATAACTCTTATGCAAGTTTTTCAGGAACCTCGATGGCATCTCCACATGTTGCAGGGGCTGCGGCTCTGTTACTTTCTCAATGCAACTCATTGACTTATCAAGAAATTAAAGCTGCAATAATGGATTCTGCTGATCCTATTTCAGCGCTTTCAGGAATATGTGTATCGGGAGGGCGGTTAAATATAAATGCAGCTATGCAAAGTTTACCAAATTTCAACTGTTCATTACCTACTAATTGTTTGACCAATGACTCTCTTGCCTTAGTAGATTTGTATAATGCAACAAATGGAGGGAACTGGACTAATTCTTGGAATTTAAATCAACCTATAAGTACTTGGTACGGTGTAACCTTAAATGCGAACGGATGTGTGAGTCATTTAAATTTATCTGACAATAATCTCATTGGTACCATAGCTGGATTAAGAGATTTAAACCTTAATAATTTAGTACATTTAGACCTTTCACAAAATTCATTAACTGATACTATTCCAAACTTTAGTAACATTCCTAATTTAGAATATCTAAGTTTAAAATCCAACCAACTAAATGGTAATATTTCCGACTTTGATAATTTAACACAATTGAAACAACTCTATTTAAGTTTTAACCAACTAAGTGGTAACATTCCTGATTTTTCTTATTTACCTAACTTAGAAATATTGCATTTAAGAACAAATTTGTTAACCGGGAATGTTCCTGATTTCACCAACTTAGCCAAATTAGAAGTCTTCCGTACTGAAGTAAATTACTTAACAGGAAACGTTCCTGACTTTACTAATTTACCAAACTTAGTACATTTAAATTATTGGACAAATCAACTATCTGGAACCATTCCTGATTTCACCAATTTACCCAATTTAACTCATCTATACTTATCTGATAATAATTTAACGGGTAATATTCCAAATTTTAGCAATCTACAAAATTTAAAAATATTGGAACTAAGTTATAATTCCTTAAGTGGAACAATTCCCAATTTTAATAATTTACCTAATGTAATGCAATTTTGGTTTAGAAACAATCAACTAAGTGGAAGTATACCAAACTTCAATTTAACTCCCAACTTGGTTTATTTAATGTTCCCAAATAATTCTTTAACAGGTAGCGTTCCACCTTTCAACTTTTTACCCAATCTACAAAATATTGATTTATATAACAATTTATTAACGGGCTGCTTCCATCCTGATCTGGATGCATTTTGTGGAATCAACTATTATGATTTCTCTTATAATTCTGGATTACCTGGAAATGGTGATTTCGATGCTTTTTGCAATAATGGAACAGGAAGCTGTGGAATTTACGATTGTCACTCGCAAGACTCCCTTGCTTTGGTGTCGTTATACAACACTACTGATGGTCCAAACTGGACAAATATTTGGGACTTAAACCAACCTATAAGTACTTGGTACGGTGTAACCTTAAATGCGAACGGATGTGTGAGTCATTTAAATTTATCTGACAATAATCTCATTGGTACCATAGCTGGATTAAGAGATTTAAACCTTAATAATTTAGTACATTTAGACCTTTCACAAAATTCATTAACTGATACTATTCCAAACTTTAGTAACATTCCTAATTTAGAATATCTAAGTTTAAAATCCAACCAACTAAATGGTAATATTTCCGACTTTGATAATTTAACACAATTGAAACAACTCTATTTAAGTTTTAACCAACTAAGTGGTAACATTCCTGATTTTTCTTATTTACCTAACTTAGAAATATTGCATTTAAGAACAAATTTGTTAACCGGGAATGTTCCTGATTTCACCAACTTAGCCAAATTAGAAGTCTTCCGTACTGAAGTAAATTACTTAACAGGAAACGTTCCTGACTTTACTAATTTACCAAACTTAGTACATTTAAATTATTGGACAAATCAACTATCTGGAACCATTCCTGATTTCACCAATTTACCCAATTTAACTCATCTATACTTATCTGATAATAATTTAACGGGTAATATTCCAAATTTTAGCAATCTACAAAATTTAAAAATATTGGAACTAAGTTATAATTCCTTAAGTGGAACAATTCCCAATTTTAATAATTTACCTAATGTAATGCAATTTTGGTTTAGAAACAATCAACTAAGTGGAAGTATACCAAACTTCAATTTAACTCCCAACTTGGTTTATTTAATGTTCCCAAATAATTCTTTAACAGGTAGCGTTCCACCTTTCAACTTTTTACCCAATCTACAAAATATTGATTTATATAACAATTTATTAACGGGCTGCTTCCATCCTGATCTGGATGCATTTTGTGGAATCAACTATTATGATTTCTCTTATAATTCTGGATTACCTGGAAATGGTGATTTCGATGCTTTTTGCAATAATGGAACAGGAAGTTGTGGCAATTGCAACACTTTAGATTTAGATTTAGGTCCAGATGTTTCTCTATCTTGCGGCGACTCCGTTACCCTTTCGACTGGGCTGGCAAATATGGTTTTAACCCTTTGGGACTATGAAGGCAGCTTAGTAGGAAACACACCAAGCATTGTTGCAAATGCACCAGGTACTTACGTGGCAGTTGTTGTAGATAATTGTGGCAATACAGATATTGATACCATTATGGTAAATCAAGCAGGAGATTGCGTTTGGTCAGGAGATATGAATTTGGACAATATCGTCAATGTATATGACGTGCTGTTTTGGGGATTGGACAATGGAAAAACTGGTCCTGCACGTTCAGGCGGAAATTTTGATTGGGAGGGACAAGCTTGCACCGACTGGTCCACCTCTGGCCCAAACGGAGTCAATGACAAACATTCGGATGCTTCAGGTAATGGATTGGTTGAATTCAATGATCTAAATGCCATTGAACTAAATTATGGGAAAGTACACGGAAACGCCAATCCTTTAAATGGTAATACTGAGGCTTCATTTATTGCTGCCAGCAATGTCAATATGATGAATGCAGCCGGAGCCAATAATGGCGAAATTCTTATTGATTTGGTTTTAAGTGAAGCTGTTTCAACTGTTCACGGTCTGGCCTGGAGTATTGATTTGGGTTTCAATGGGGCTGTGGGTGATATATCCTTTACGCACAATTCCGACTGGTTTGGGACAGAGGGAGTCAATCTCAAAACATTTTATCATTTTAAACCTGGAAACAATAAAATTGACATTGCCATCACCAGAACCGATGGACAAGTAGTTTCTGGTGACGGTTTAATTGGACATTTAACCATTACAGAAGATGCCGTACTTCCTTGGGAAGATCTCGATTACAACATCAGTGTCAACATAACAGAAGCATTGAGAATAGACAATCAGGGCAATGTAACATACTTAGGAAACAACAACAATGGTTTAGTGGCTACAACAGGCGGTGCTTGCCCTACTTTCCACCTTCACAATTACAACAATTTTGTGGATGGATTTTATCAGGCAGAAAACGAGATTACCTCTTCTGCAACGATTGAACCAACAGCTGTGGTTGACTATAGAGCAGGAAATAAATTCACCGTTAATCCTGGCTTTACGATTAAGCCTGGTGGAGTATTTAAAGCAACGATAGAGGACTGTGGTCAGTAGGGCGTTCGGGCTTCGAGTACCTCAGCCCTCGGTCTGTGGCTTCGAGTTCCTCAGCCAACAGACTGAGGGCTGAGGTACTCGAAGCCGCAAAACGAGGGCTGAGGCTCCCGAAAACCGAAAACAGAGGGCTGAGGCTCCCGAAAACCGAAACACAAGGGCCTCCCGAAGCCCGAAACACAAGGGCTGAGGCTCCCGAAGCCCGAAAACCAAGGGCTGAGGCTCCCGAATCCGCAAAACGAGGGCTGAGGCTCCCGAAGCCCGTAAACCGGAGCCCAAAACAAATCATTTTTTTAAAACATTATAAAATAAATATATCATGAAAACATTAAATTTAACTTTAATCGCTTTATTAAGCATAGCTTGCATTTCACTAAATGCACAAACTTCAAGTGTAAAAGTAACGGCTGTCGGCAATGTCGGAATTGGAACGGACACACCTGATGCAAAACTGGATGTAAAAGGAGACACCAAAACAGAAGGTGCCATTATCAAAAAACAAAATGGTTCTGCTTCGGTTTCTTTTGAAAAAGTCGGTAAATCTGCCTTTACTATTGGATCAGGAACACATGGTGGTTTTACTGTAGATAGAAACTATCACCTAGAATTTCGTTCAAACACTCGTGACAGGGTCTTGGGGCGTTATATCTCTGAAGGTAACCTGTTAATGAGATTTGAAAAAATTACAGGTGATGTTGGTTTTGGTGGAATAACCAACCCAACGACCAGCATTCATACCAGTGGTAGTATTACTTACAATGGTGCTTTATTCAACGCTTCAGACCAAAGATTGAAGAAAAACATGGTGGATATGAACTATGGACTGAAAGAAGTATTGCAGTTGAATCCTATTTCTTATCAGTATAATGGCAAAGGTGGCATCAAAAATGTTGATAGAAAACAATTTGGTTTGAAAGCACAAGAATTGCAAAAAGTAGCTCCTGAATTGGTTTCTACATTTACACACCAAATAGAAGATGCAGAAACGAAAGTAATTGATACAGAGGAATATTTAATGATCGAAGAAAGTGGCATCAAGTATTTGCTTATGAATGCCATACAAGAACAACAAGCAATCATTGAAGATCAAGCCAAGAAAATTGAACAGCAAGATAAAAGAATGTCAGCAATGGAAACAGAATTAGCTGCTATTAAAGCATTATTGACTGATGAAAGCTCTAAAAATACTTTGGGGCAAAACATTCAAATTGATGGTTCGAATTTGTCAAAAGCACAACTAGGTCAAAATGCACCTAATCCTTTTAATGAAAATACGAATGTGGAATATTACATTCCTGAAAGCTCAATAAATGCAAGTGTTGCCATTTATGACATTACAGGTAAAATGATTAAAGAAGTTGGTATTAAAAATACTGGCAAAGGTCAATTAAATTTACAATTGAACAATTTGCCAAGTGGTCAATATCATTACAGTTTAATTGTTGATGGCAAAATTCAAGATAGCAAAACGATGATTTTGAAGTAAAACACACAGCCCTTAGTCAAGATTACTACTTAAAGTCATTCCAAAATTTTTCAAATGAAATGCAAAAATTATTTAGAATCTACAATTAAGTTAAACTAGATTTACCACAAACAACCCTCAATCAAAAATTTGATT
>JAHDGP010000432.1 GCA_020627525.1 Bacteroidota bacterium | reverse complement strand
ATTTATTTCGGTCAAATTTTGCAAGCCATCCAAATTACTTATATCATCTCCTAAGATAATCAGACTACCTCCAATCATTGTGCAATTATAATTTTCTTCAAAAGCATCAATATCTTCCTGAGAAGATAAAATAACATCTCCATCGCAAGAATAGATTTCTTTAATCAATCCTTGTAAAACTGAATTGGCATAAAAATTCATCACGCTTGCTTGGTCTTTTGTAAACATCACTCTTTGCTCATCATCTGTATAATCCATAAAATTCATAAACAAAATATTTGGATTCTCTCCGTCTTCTCCTTGTTCACAACTTTGTGGCAACGCATTACAATCAAAAATATCTAGCAGCCCATAGGTTGCACATTCTTGTGCTGGTGTATCATTTACTTGGTACTCAGTTCCCAGACCAACATCCTGATCATTATCTTCACAAGGAACTCCGGCTGGATCACAATTAAAATCAGCTTCCGAAAATGTATGTTTTAAAGATAAATAATGACCAATTTCGTGAGTAAGGTTTCTGCCAAGATTCTTTTCTTCAATGAAATTTAAACTTCCTTCCAATCCGGCTTCACCATGTGAAAAGCCTGGTCCTCCAAAAACAGAACCGGCGATAATAACTCCATCACCGTTTAAATCACCAGGTCTGGGAGACGAACCATATATAACATTTGTTCCGCCAAATAAATTATTTAAAGCTATTCCGTCCACAACAAAAATATTTAAGTATCCTGCCCATTTTTGTGCAATCATACCAGCACTGTATTCGTCTACCGTAATAGCATACGCTCCTTCACTTATGTTTGAATCTTCAGGATGGTTGATTTTTGGCAAATCGAATCTTATACAAGTTTCAGTCGCTAAAATATCTTGTAGAAATAATTGAGGACAATACAAACTCAATTGATAGTAAATTGAAATATCATTATTGTTTCCTGAAAAATCTTTGTTTAAAGATGTCAGTGAATTTAAAGCTGCCTCTTCCAAAATATCCCTATCTACTCCTGAAAAAGTACCATCATAGTGAACAGCGATTGGAATTAAAACCTTATTCTCATCATTACAAATTGAAGTATCGCCCTTACAAATGCAACCAGAGTAAGAGGTACGATTTTGGTTTGAGTTGTTTTCTACTCCACGTGTATCAAAAAACTGTGGCGGCTCATATACTACATCATGAATTGTAAGTTCATCATTATCATCGCAAGGTGCTCCTGGATTACCAACATTGACTGTAATTTCTTTGATTACAGAACAAGTATCATTTAAAATTATTTCAACAGAATAATTTGTAGAACCCGTAATTATTGGAAGTTCAATTGAAGAAGAAATACTATCATTGTTCCAGAGATACTCTGCACCGCTGATTGAGTCCAAAGTAATGGTTTCGCCAAAAAACTCATACTCACAAAAAGTAATATTGCATTCTACGCCAGAGGTAAACAATTGAATTAATTCCGAACAATCAAGATCACAAGCATCTGCTATTTCTACCTTGCTACTGCAACCATCGGCATTATTTTCAATGATAATATCTCCTTGTACTACTTGGTCATCAGAACCCCAAGATTCAAAAAAACAACAATCACTGACAAGTGGATTGTTTTGTAAATACAGCTCACTAATGTAAGACAAGTTTTGCAAAACAGAAATATCTTCCAACATTTCGTTATTAACAATTCTTAAAACACCTCCGATAGTATCTACTTGAGCCAGCCCATTAATATCAGTCAAACTTGCATTGCCTCTAATATTAAAATCTGCACTTAAATAGGAATAATAATATTCTGGTTTAAACAAATCAAGTTTACTGTTCCCTACTTTAGTTAAGTTTGTTAATCCCTCTAAATTTTGCAAAGATTCATTTCTTGAAATATCAATATATTGAACTATTGATAAATTTTCTAGTCCCTGCAAACTATTCAGCATTACATTATCTGTAATGGTAAATGCTTCATCCACTGAAGTTAAATTTTCTAATCCTTGTAAATCAAATAATAAATCGTTGTAATCGACTCTGAAATTTCCATGTATCGAAGTTAAACTTTCCAATCCTCCCAAATTCATCAATAAATCATTATTTGAAATCCATAAATCTCCTTCGATAGAAGTTAAATTTATTCCTTCTAAATCCATTAATAAATCATTGTTATTTATTCTCAAATCTGCTACAGAAGTTAGATTTTCAAATCCTTGCAAATTTGTTAAAGCATCATTGTTATCAATTCTTAAAGTCCCACCTATTGTTTCAAGGTTTGAAAATGCTTGCAAATT
This sequence comes from Bacteroidota bacterium, assembly GCA_020627525.1. Taxonomy (GTDB): domain Bacteria; phylum Bacteroidota; class Bacteroidia; order Chitinophagales; family UBA2359; genus JAHDGP01. The sequence continues at coordinate 854 of JAHDGP010000432.1, read as the reverse complement.
ATTTAAGCCAGTATTGTTCCAAATATTTAAGTTTCCTTCGATTGTTGTTAAGTCTCTAAAAACTTCAATATCAACCAATGAATTTGTTGATGTGATAGACACTGCTTTAATTGAATTATTAATTGGTAAACCAGCTAAAGATTGTAAAGCATCATTTCCTGAAATTGAAATAGCATTTACTGTTACCCCTGATAATACAAATAAATCTGACAGCATATCATTACCAACTAGACTTAAACCATCAATAACAGTTATGTTGGATATTCCATTTAAGAATTGTAAATTTTCATTATTAAAAATTGAAACCGATTCAATAAAGTTTAAGCTTGGCATTCCATTTAAGTCAATTATAGAGTTGTCCTCAAGCAATAAACCTCCCAAACTAGTAATTCCTTCAAGACCTTGTAAATTTTCTATACCAGTTTTTTTTATTCTTAAAGTACCATGAATTGTTGTTATGCCAGCTAATCCCTGCAAATTGCCTATACTAGCGCCAACTTGCGAAAATGTTCCATCAATGATTAAATCTCCATCAATAACAGCACACCCATAGTCAGCAAAATAGTTATCAATTTCGCTTTGGGTGTTTAGCTCTATATTCTCATCACACTGTGCATTTATAAACAAGGAAAATATAAATGCAATACATAATATAAAATAGGTTTTAGCTTTCATCGTTGTTAGTTTAAAGTTTCCATAACATTTCGCCCCAACAAACAAATTCTCTTTGTTCATAGGAAAATTAAAAACACATAAATAGATTAACCAATTTAAATGAGGGAAAGCGAGTAAATACTTGGGAATAGCTCAAAAATAACTGTCCACTTTGATAATATCTTTTTACATTATTCTGT
>JAHDGP010000431.1 GCA_020627525.1 Bacteroidota bacterium | reverse complement strand
TGAGCATTGTGAAAAGTTGCTAAAACTATCTGACATAAAATCATTGTTAGAACAAAGCCAATTAGAGCAATCATCCATTCAGAATTGCAAAAATGGTATTTGCAACTATCTAGTGGTTTGTGATTATTTGAATGAAATTGATATTTACAAAGAAAAAATCAAGCTACTAAATAGCTTAATTGACAAAGTTCAGCAGCCAGATATTTATTTATTAAACACCAAATATTTTCTGAACCTAAGGTATTTATTGAAAAGCAACAAATTAGAGGATGTTGCCATCATTGAGCAAAAAATTGCGGGTAAATGGGAAGAATTTCAACAAAAATTACCTCAAAAAAGATGTGTAGCCTATACTTATAACTTAATAGCTACTTTTTGTGGAGGATCAAGAAAAGTTATTAAAGTGGTTGACACACTATAATCCACTTAAAAAGAAAACAGGTAAAATTAAAGACCTAAACAATGGCTTGTCATTATTGTATTTACCAATCTGGTATGACTATCATGACTTGAAAGACTTTCCTAAATTATATAAAGACATTGACAATATACGCAGAGTTTTGCTGGATCAAAATCACCTCACTAAATACAGCCAAATTGTTATTAAATATTTTAAAATATTAGATCGTAAAAAACCAGAAAACAAAGAAAGTAACGTTCTCAACTCTTTCTTAATAGAACTACAAAATACAAAATCAGGCAATGACACACTTGGTTTACCTGAAATGAAATGCTGGATTAAAAGTAAATTGGAAAACAAGCCCAAAAGAAGTTTTTTATAAAATTCGAGAATAGATTTGAAATTAAATCAAGAAACAAATGCACTAATAATGATTTTTTTGCTATTTTACATTTGTTAGAAAATAATTTACATTTGTAAACTATGATTACTCCCCATTGAAGATCTTAAAAGTTCTTTACTGTCAAAAAACTAAACCAGCAATCTATGAAAAAGATACTATTATTACTTTTAATACTACCCTTATACACTCTATTCGGTCAATCAATTGTTTGGGAACAAAACTACGGTGGATCTGGACGAGATTTGGGATATGCTATGCAATGTACCTCCGATGGTGGTTTCATTATGGGGGGATCTAGTTACTCTTCGAATATAGATGTTTCCAATAATAACGGAGAGTCCGATTTCTGGGTCGTCAAAACGGATGCAGTGGGCAATATTGAATGGGAAGAAAATTACGGCGGACCAGATTGGGACTTCTTATTCGCAATAGAAGAAACAATAGATGGAGGATATATTTTAGCCGGGCAAACCTACACAGGTAGTGGAGATTTCAGTGACTTTTATGAACATACTGATTACTGGGCTGTTAAAATTGATGCGCAAGGAACCATTGAATGGGAACAAAACTATGGAGGAAGTTTATACGATTATTTAGGCTCTGTCATTCAAACAAGCGACGGAGGATATTTGTTTGGTGGCAGTTCACTTTCAACAGATGGTGATGTTAGTTCTAATATTGGGTATATTGATTGTTGGCTTGTTAAAACAGACCCAAATGGCAACATTGAGTGGGAAAAAAGTTATGGCGGAACCGAGAGTGACAACATCGGATTTAATGCCATCCAAGCTACTTCAGATGGAGGATACGTTATTGCTGCAACGACAGGTTCTTCGGATGGAGATGTTTCGCAAAATAATGGTGCGAGAGATATGTGGGTGATAAAAATAGATGTAAATGGCAACATTGAATGGGAGCAAACTTATGGAGGAATGGCTGGTGAAAATATAGCCAACGTTCAACAAACCAATGATGGCGGTTACCTAATAATTGGAAGTCTATTTCCTACATTTAATACTTATTTTACACTTATTATAAAAACAGATTCTATAGGAAATATTGAATATCAACAAACCTATCCAATAGATTGCGCAGGACTATTAGAACAAACGGCTGATGGTGGATTTATTATTGGTGGTGATCGAGTTACAGATATTATTGTTAACATTGGACCTGATGAAATATTTACAGATTATTGCATTGTTAAATTCGACGCAATGGGAAATGTTCAATGGGAACAGACTTATGGTGGATCTGGAAAAGATGCGCTTAGAGCAATGCATTTTACAGATGATGGACATTTAATGTTAGCAGGATCCAGCGACTCTGCAAACGGCGATGTAAGCGATAACTATGGTGATTTTGATTACTGGTTGCTCAAAGTTGCTATTGAAGACTGTGTTGTTTCCTTAGAAAACAAAGAGCTTGAAAGAAATGGAGCTTTGTGTGCTGCGCATTCAGATATACCCAATTCGTCATCTGTAACTTATGTTTGGTTTGATGAACACAATAATATTGCAGCTGAATTTATTGGCAATTCGTATTTTTCGCCTGCTTCTCTTGGAACCTATCACGTGGTGGTCAGCAATGGACTTGGAGTTTGCCAAACGTTGGGACCTATTACAATTACTGAACTAAATGGGTGTTGCGAATTGGATTGAATTTTTCTTAAGAATTTTCTTACAACAGACAGCCTGCATTTATCAATCAAAAACTAAGCTTAATTTTTCTATAAAGGAGCTGTTTTTTATTTTTTGGACGGAATGTTGAGTGCTGCGTTTGTGGGTATCTCCCCGCTTTACACTGCAAGTCCTCGGTGTGTGTACTGAAACGAATGTTTTGTTTGACATTCATTTTTTTTGGACAACCGCGAGGGTTGCCGCAACGAGCCTGTGGGCTTTCCGTTGCAATCGGGCGTAATTTCGTAAAGTGTGTCCCTTGTGGGTGGGTTTTTCAAATTATTTAAACAAAAAAAGAGACTGTCCCAACAGACAGTCCCTTCTTTATTTACTTAATCAATTCAACCTACCCTTCTATCGTATATCCTGGAGATAATTCTCCATTGACTTTGCGTTGTGTAGCTTTCAAATATCCTTTGTTTCGAGACCCCTTTGGACGCTTCATTCCAATAATCAAAGGAACAAATTCATTCGATGCAGTTTTAAATGGTAATTCAATTGCAGCACTTCCACCTTTAAAAACAACGACCTCTTGATTCTGATGTTTTCCTAAATCAAGAATTGGTTTACCAGTTTTCGAATCTTGACAGAATGTTTGAATTTTCGTTTTTGCTGGAACGTCAATAACAATTTTATTTCCACCACAACAATCAATTGCCAGTTTTGCCG
>JAHDGP010000031.1 GCA_020627525.1 Bacteroidota bacterium | reverse complement strand
AGACCAATTTAATAAAGATCAAAATATAATTCAAAGTTTTGATAATCAGTTTTTTGTGAAAGTTATTTCTGTATTTTAATTTGATCTTACCACTTATTTAGGTTTGATCATTTACTTTCTAAATCAGCCCTTCGTCGGAAAAACTGTAGTAGCCATTTTGGGTGATGATCAAATGATCTAGCAGTTTTATTTCCAAAAAACTTCCAGATTTCTCTATTTTCTCAGTGATGCTTAAATCAGCTTTACTTGGTGATAAATTTCCAGAAGGATGATTGTGTGCCACAATTATGGAGCAAGAAAGCAATTCTAATGCTCTTTTAAAAATAATTCGAATGTCTGCAATGGTACCAGTTACGCCTCCTTTGCTAATGCGCTCAGAAGCAACCACTCTGTTATTTCTATTGAGGTATAAAACCCAAAACTCTTCATGATTTAAATCACTCATACTAGGGTGGAGGTAGGCATAAGCATCATTGCTAGACTTTATCTGATCCAGCTTTATAGCATCAGAAAGTTGCCTTCTTCTACCCAATTCAATTGCGGCGATGATGGTTATGGCTTTTGTTTTGCCGATTCCAGCAATTTTACACAGTTCTGAACTGTTGAGTTTTCCAAGCGATTTTAAATTGTTATTGCTCAAAGCCATCACATTTTGCGCAACTTTAATAGCACTCATATTCCGAGTTCCAGATCCGATAAGAATGGCTAAAAGTTCTGAATTTGTAAGGGACTCTTTTCCTTTATCAAGCAATTTTTCGCGAGGTTGATCCTCTAGCGCCATTGCTTTTATGTTTGTCAATGAATATTCCATACTTATACAATGCAAAACATGCAAAAAAGCCTGTGCAACGAAGTTGCACAGGCTTTAAAAATGTATATTTTTTTTAAATCTTATAAGCTATTAACGAATTTCATTAATTTAGATTTTTTATTTGCTGCATTTCTTGGGTGAATTATGTTGTGCTTTGCTAATTTGTCAATCATACCAATCACCTTAGGAAGCAATCCTTCAGCTTCACTCTTAGATTCTGACGCACGCAAATCTCTGATTGCATTACGTGTTGTTTTAGCGTAATATCTGTTGTGCAACCTTTTCTTTGCACTTGATCTAATTCTCTTTTTAGCGGACTTATGGTGTGCCATAATTTTTTATTGCTTTAATTTTAATGAAACAGGTTATTGAATAAAATCAATGTTCTGCTTTAAATAATCTTCATAAACTTGGATACCCAAGCAAAAAGGTTTGCAAAGATACCTTTTTACCCTATTTTTTCAAAATAAATAGGGTAATTATTGTATAAATCTCTATACATTTTCTAAAATCAGGCTTAATTCGCTACATTATCCATCAAAGTAATCCCTAAAAGCTCCAACTCATTGATTAATCTTGTCATTGGCAGACCCAAAACATTGTAATAATTACCTTTAATATATTCGATTCCAACAAGACCTATCCATTCTTGAATGGCGTAACTCCCAGCTTTGTCGAAGGGCTGAAATTTTTCAACATAATGCTCAATCATTTGCTTATTCAAGTCCCTGAATTTCACTAAAGTAAGTTCACTAAAACTTATCTGCTTTGATTTTTCAATAATACAAACTCCACTGATAACTTTATGCTCAGTCCCCGAAAGCTCAGTGATTGTCTGAATCGCATCTTCTTTAGATTTTGGCTTTCCTATGATTTTATCGTTCAAGATAACGACCGTATCTGCAGTGATAACAATTTGATTTTCAGACAGATCATTGGTAAATGCTGAAGCTTTTAATTTAGCTAAATATTCAGGAACATCTTCAGGCTTTAAATCATCAGGATAAATCTCTTCTACTTCTTTTATCCCTAGCTCAAATGCATATCCAGCATCGGCTAAAATTTTCTGCCTTCTTGGCGATTGACTGCCTAATATTATTTTTTTCATTTATATAAAATATTCATTTTATTTCAAATATATTTTTGGATTATAATTTGCTGCATTCCATCCATTCCATTCCGCCCATCCGATATATTGCAATCAAATGCAATGGAATTGATTTGCCCCATTGCCTTTTTCCATTGCCATCCCCGTACAGACGTAGCATGCTACGTCTCTACCCAATACTTCTTCATCCATTCCCATCCATTCCATCTGATATATTGCAATCAAATACAATGGAATTGATTTGCCCCATTGCCATTTTTCCATTGCCATCCCCGTACAGACGTAGCATGCTACGTCTCTACGGCCCCAACACTATCATTCCCCAATCGCATCATTCCACTGAAAAATACAAAAACACCAAATACAAAATACCAACCATCATAATGACCTTCAAAATATTGCTGATCTTTTTAAAATCGGAAGGCTTATCGGCTTTCAACAACAAAATAATCAGATATACCAAAGGCAGTTGGATAAATGTGAAAATTAATCGAATTGACTTCACCCGATAAAAGGCTAAACCTTGCGACTCAGCATAATCCAGAGCTTGATAATATTCATAAATCCCAAGTATGGAAATCATAATTATTATCAAAAATATTGCAAAATTTTTGCCTGCTCGAATACCAAAAACAATGGGCAGCGTCCGACATTTATCTTGAAGATCTCCTTTTATATCTTCCATATCTTTAACAACCTCACGAATGAAATTTGTCAAAAAAGCAAAGCCAGCATATCCGAAAGCAAATTTATATATGTATCTAAAAATTTCGGGCATTCTAGGCTTTAATTCTAACCACAAGCTCTGTTCAAAATAAATCACTGTCATTACAACAAAAGCCGTTAGAGAACTAACCAAAACATTCCCAATTATTACTGTTTTTTTAAGCCAAGTGCTGTAAAGCCACAAAGAAGCCATACAGATAATATGTATAAAGCCAAGTTGCCAATATCCAACTTTTGCACCTAAGTAAAATCCTAATGAAATTCCTATGAAATTGAAGGCTAAATGCCACAATATAGCATTTCGACGACTGATGGTTCGGTCAATAATTATGCGGTTGGGTTTATTTATTTCATCCGCTTTTACATCAAAATAGTCGTTGATGATATAGCCCGATCCAGCTATTAGAACGGTGGACAGAACCAGTAGAAAGAAGTCGAAACTATTTAAAGAATAATCAATTGCAATGAATCCATTTGCATAAATAGGACCTATCAGACAAAATCTTATCAGGCATTGTGTAAGTGCAATGTACAAAAGATTGATCCATCGGATTAATCTGAAAAAGTCAATTACAGCATTCATTGCATCCAGTGACTATTAAGTTTCAAAACTTTTTCTATTACATCTCTTACACAGCCTTTTCCTCCTGCTGCCGTTGAGACATAGTGTGCAATACTCTTAATCTCGGGAACAGCATCTTTTGGACAGCAAGCCAGACCAACTGCTTGCATTACTTCGTAATCATTTACATCATCACCGACATACATGATTTCATCTTTTTTCCATTCATAAATATTTCTCAACTCTTCGAAGCATTCTAATTTATCATAAATACCAACATGAATTTCTGAAATACCCAATCCTTTCAATCGTTTTATGACTCCCTCAGCTTTTCCGCCAGTAATAATATTTAAGGTGTAGCCTTTGTCTAAAGCCATTCGCATAGCCATCCCATCTTTTGCATTCATCGTACGACGCAATTCGCCTGAATCGGTAATGATTAAGGAGCCATCCGTTAGTACACCATCAACATCTAAAATGATGTGTTTGATGTTTTTAAATTTGCTGTAAATATTGTCTGACAATTTCTTAGGATTTATTGTTTCTTTCAGCTTCTGTTTTTAAAATACTCTCGCTCAAAAGCTTATAAACAGCTCTATACTGTTCTTTCGAAAGCAAAGATAAGTGTTTTTTAATCGTTTTTTGATCATCTCTTCTGGCAGGTCCTGTTTGAATCTCATATGGGTTGTGAATTTCTGCCTTTTTTAGAGATTCTCTTAATAAGGGAACCAACAATTCAAAAGGGACGGAATGTTTAAAGCAAATGTCCTTGGCTATTCCTATTAGATGGTTCGTGAAATTATTGACAATTACTGCTGGTAAATGCAATGACAACCGTTGTTCATCAGTAATTTTATTATCATTTTTTGAAATAGACCGAACCAGTTGCTTAATTTTCTTTTCAGAAGATGAATTATTACCGCAATAACAGAAAGGAATTGTTTTCCAATCAGGTTTATTTTTTATAGTGAATGTTTGCAATGGATAAAAAGAACCATATTCAGAATGTTTATCTAATCGGTCTGTATTTATTGATCCTGATGTATGAACCACAATGCCTTTTTTTTGTGAAATTTTATCAGAAACTTCTTTAATGGCATCGTCGTGAACGGCGATTATATAAAAGTCGGCATCAATTACTAAATCTGAAAGATCATCTATTGCTTGCGCTTTTATTTTGGTGGATAAATATTCAGCCTTAGCAATTTTACGACTGAAAACCTGAACGATATTGTGTTCTTTCTTAAAGAGCCTTTTTCCCAAATGAAAACCGACATTGCCAGCTCCAATCAAACATATTTTTTTTACTTCCAATCTGTTATTTGTTCTTTGAAGATTTTTCAGCAATGGTTTTCAAAACCCTTTTGCCTTCAGAAAATCTTTGGAAAATACTCATTATAAATCCAATAGTCAAAACAATACATCCCAACCATAGAATATTTATTCCAGGGAAAACAATGGCTTTCAAAATCACAAAATCGCTCTTTTGAACTTGTTCAAATACTTCTAGTTTTACCTTCCCTTCTTTTGGTAATACTTTAGAGAATTTAATCTTAGTTCCAAGCTCTTCAACAAAATCTGGAATGGTTTGCTCAAATTCATTTCTAATAAAATAGATCGGTTCAGCCGTATAAGAAGTAGTTAATGTTTTAACATCAAGTACAGCACCAACTGCAATGTCATTTGGCAATGGTTGGTACTTTGGATGAACAGGACTTGTATTCAAACTTTTTAAGATAATCAAAGCTTGTTGTGTAACAATGGTGTCACCAACAGCGATGGTTTCCTCTTTAAATACTTCGGTCTCGTCGCCTTTTTTCTCTGTATTATCTGGAACAGATGAAATGAAGGTGAAAATATCTTTTGTCCAATAATGCTTGGTAGATGGATTACTGATCAATCCCATTTGAGGATTTACTTGTGCATATGGATTCAAAACAAATGACTCAGTGGGAGTATCAGTAATTTTATCTTTCTTCTCGTATTTTATTTCAAAATATGTATCCTGACGGTCTGTAAATTTATTGAAATAAGTCAACCAATAAGCACCCATTTGAATCGGACGATCTTTTTGTAAAAAGACGTTTTCCATCTTCTGTTGTAGGTCGAATTGTTCGCCATAATCAATGCCTAAAGTGTTCATTGAGATAACTTCTTTCTTACCTGAAGAAATCAACACACCCAACAACATTAATCCAAAACCAATGTGTCCAACAGCTGAACCAGCTACTTTTATTTTTCCTTTTAATACTTGGAAAATGTAGGCAGCATTTCCAACAATAGCCAATACAGAAGCAAACAACAATAAGAACACAGGAGAGATAAACTTCACTTCAAAAAGATTGATAAAATTGGTATCTTTTATAAATGGGAAATTTCCATAAACAGCGATTCCTATTGAAATTGCCAAGCTCAAAACAACACTAAAAATCATTTTTAGCAAATTGGTTTTATCCATTTTGTATTTTAAATATTGAGCAATGCTCGAAAGAAGCAATACCACAATTCCAAACCAAATGCTATATCTATTATAGTGTGTGATGGGTTCTACAATAGCAGTGTCTGTACCAAATATTTTATTAATTACTGGAAGAGAGGTGTCATACGAAATGAACATTGCTAACAAAAACATCAACAATGAACCGATGAACATCCAGAACTCTCTGGAGTAAGTTGATTCTTCTTTTTTAGGATGTGGGATTTTTATCCATCGTGATATTAACAAATATGCCGATAGGAAAATAAAGGAAAATAGGAAAACCAATAATTGTCCCGACATTCCCAAATCTGTGAATGCGTGGACAGAAGTGTCTCCTAAAATGCCGCTTCTTGTTAAAAATGTACTGTATAATATTAATACAAAGGTCAATAACAAAAATATGCATGTAGACCTAAGTGCATGATCGGTATGCTTGTAAATCAATAAGGTGTGAAAGCCACAAATTGCCGTTATCCATGGCACTAAGGAGGCATTTTCTACAGGGTCCCAAGCCCAATATCCACCAAAACTCAAAGACTCATAAGCCCAAGCACCACCCATTAAAATACCAACACCAAGTATGCAGGCAGAAAATAGACTCCATCGCAAAGTAGGGTAGACCCAAGATTTATCAAAATCATTTTTCCACAAAGCAGATAAAACATAGGCAAAAGGCATAATCGTTGAAGCAAAGCCCAAGAATAATATTGGAGGATGAATGACCATCCAATAATTTTGTAACAATGGATTTAGTCCACTGCCTTCAACACCTGATAAGTACTCTGGATTTAAAAAAGCTGGATTTGCAGGCATAAAGTCTCTCAATAAAATGAAAGGACTGCTGCCAATTTTATAGCCAAAGAAATAGATTCCTATTAGCATGGCAGCTAAGAACACTTGGGTAAAACAAATAAATGTCATTACAGTGGTTTCCCATTTCCTGGCAGTTGCAATGGTAATAATACCTAAAATTACATGCCAGAAGGTCCACAATAGAAAACTACCTTCTTGCCCTTCCCAAAAACAGGAAATCATATAATAGACGGGCAAATCGGAGGAGGAATGACTATAGACATAGTGGTATTCAAAATAATGATTCCAGATCATCATAAACAAAACAACGATGATTCCTAAAACAGAAATCCCGTGGATACCAAAACCGATTCTTGCCATCCGTTTCCAAGTAAATTGGTTGTATGGCAGTTTTGAAAGGGAGGAAAATAAATAAGATATTGTTGCAAACAAGGCTGCAACCATACTTAGAATAGTAAAAAAATGACCAATTTTCCCAGGTAGTAAGTGTTCTCCAATGTATTGGATGTTATCCATAATTAAGCTTTACCGCTAGCGTATTCTTTAACTTCGTATTCTTTTTGCTCAAATTTGCCGTCTTCGTATTTGGAAGGACATTTGAGTAAAATTTTGCTTGCAATGAATTCGTTGTTTTCCATCTTGCCATTCAGAACAACATCTTCCGAACGTTCAAAATCTGGTGGAGGTGGACCGTGATAAACTACTTTTCCTTCTTTCCCTGCTTTATCGACAAGGTAAAAAGCAAAATAATTGGGGTTTTTTTCAGGTTCGTAATAAATTTCTTTATCCTTGTTCAATACTCCAACCAACTGAAAAACAGTTCCTTCATTTTTCATAGCTTTATCAAAGTTGGCATAGCTACTGTAGTTGCCTGATGTACTTACAATATACATTACTGCGGCAGCTATCAAAAAGAGCAAAAATATATGTGAACTTTTCATTGCAATTCGTTTAACTTATTAAACACAAAATTACACCTTTTTGTTGGGATCAACAGCGCAAATTTTGATTTTCATCACTTGGAGGACTATTGTTGTTGTTAAAATTGAATTTGCTTGTGATTTTATGTGGAAATTTATAAAGAGCTCATTCCTTCGTGGAATGATATTTTGAGACCTTTGTTTATCATTCGTGAAATGTTCTATACCAATTTTCCTCTACTTTCCAGTTATGTTTAGGATGCTCTTTAATCAATCTGTTTATTCTGTCAATCTTATCAGCAGTATTTGTATAAACAAAATGAGACGAAGGGGCACTAAAAATGTTTCTAAATATCCAAAATGTAACTGTCAATTCATTGGTTGAATCATTTTGATAGATTCCAATATCATTTCCACCATTTGAAAGTATTGGATATTCATAAGGTAATTCACAAATCCAATTATTCCATCCAACATTTGGTTTGAGTTCTTGACTTTTTATTTTACGAATGACTTCCATTCTTTTATCATAAAATAGTTGCCAATCTGCCTTTTCAATTATTTTGTTGAGAGGTCGAAAAAAAATCAATAGAAACAAAACCAAGATAAGACATACCGAAACAACTTTTTGCTTTGATAATTTACTTCTTTCATTTATTAATTGACAGACTTCTATAAACAACCAAACAAACAATGCAAAGACAATTAATAACCAAGCAAATGCAACTATAAAATATGGGATAAAGTAATAGTTAAGAATTTCCCAAATGGGTAAAAGAATGAAAGCTCCCAGCAGTATGTAAATTTTGATTTTGTTCTTTTGCATCAAATTGATTAAACCATTATACAAACACTATTTGTTCAGCAAACTTATCACAGTCATTTTTCTGAAATACTTTTTGCATCGGTAAGTTGTCGCTGCTTGTTGAACCAATATATTCTGTAGAGCCAAGATTTTGTAAAACCTTTAAACCTTGTACGAAGAGTTTTGTCCCTAAACCCTGATTTCTATATTTAGGAATCAAACCAATATAATTGAAATTGCCGATTGTATTAAAGTCTGATTGTTTTTCAACTCTACATAGTAGAACACCAACTGGAACATCATTCAGATGAGCCAGAAACCAAATGCTTGGATTATAAAAATCACCAGCGCTGTTAATTTTATATTTTAAAAACAGATTTGCAGGCAGGTTTTGTAGATTGGCATATTTATCTCCTTCAATACTTTTGTAAAATGTATATTGAAAATCTAAGCGATCAATATTTGGGAGTGGGGCAAGATGAAATGCTTCTTTTGTAAATTTTTGTAAGTCTTTTAAATCTTTTTTGTACAATATTTTTTTGTGTAATCTATCAAACCCCGTCGCATCCAAAAGCTCAATAGATTTTTTGAATTTCTCATTTTTAAAACAATGAATTTCAATTTCTTTTTGGCGAATGTGATTTTTGAATACTGCGGTTATAGACTCCAAAGCATGTTTTCCCAAATTAGAGCCCCCGATAACAACATTTTCCAAAGCCCAAGCAATTTCCGTAGCTATTACAGCTCCAGATAATTCAGCCAATATTTCGCCTCTGGTCAAGGTGTAAAACCTAAACTGTTTTGCATTTGTATCTTGGAAAACTCTAAATCTCATATGTTTTGGCACAACTGTTGTAAGTCATCACTTCAGTCGAATTATTTTTTATAATCTTTCAAAATGGCACAACTGTTGTAAGTCATCACTTCACTTGAATTGCTACTTCTTGTTTAAAACCTTAAGAAGCCGCAAGATACCTGACCAAGCTGCGTTTAGCTATAGGTAACAAGGTTTCGTTCAATGGAAACTTTATTTCACTGCGAATCGCAAAGGTTGCTGGATTGCCAAACTTTTTGTGTGTTTTAATAAGATCTAATTTGATGGACTCAAATGTTTGAGAAAATTGCTTTTTATATTCTTGCAGAAAATTGGTTTTTAAGGAACGAAATTTTTCGGAAGCATTTTCAATTATTGATAACTCATATTCAAAAACGCTTGAAAACTTTGTGTTTCCATTTGCCAAAATAAAATAGCCTGAATCTTTGTGAATCGGTATAATACCTATTGGTTCAATCTCAATTTTATTTTCAACAAATTCATAAATTTCTTTGCCATCCGATAATGCAGATTTTAATCGTGGAATAGCATAATTTAAAATAGATTCAATGATTAGCATGTATTCATCATCATCCATCATTTTTGTGTATTCCAGCCTAAAATTATCCAAGTCGAATTTTCTCAACTTTTTGGGCATTGCATCTTGCACAACTTTGTGATTTTCATGCAAGGAGATAACATTTCTATAATGAAAAATTAAATCACTTAGAAAGGGATATAGTTTATTTTCATTGAAATTTTCACTTATATATTTAAGGTATCCCAATAAAAGATACTTTTTGTGCTCAAAATCTATGATTCCGTTTGCAAACCAGTTTGCCGTCAATTCCGCCATAACATTATTATTTCTCTTTAAGTTAGTTCAAATGTGGGATTGATGCAAGTATTTTTTAATGGATTTTGAAAGGAAATTATTTAAAATTTAGATTAAATCATCCAAAGGTGGTGGTGAGTGCAAGTCAGTTTCCCATTCTTCGTATGGAGGATCAACTCTAAAAGAGGGATCACAGTAGGATCTGATAGAATCGACCGCTCGTTTTTCTGCATATTTAGCATTAAGAACCCTTTCGTTTTAGTTGATCTCTATGACATTTGCGAAAATGGCAAAGGTTAAAGAACGAAATTTTCCGTAATTTCACGTAGTGATTTATGATGCTATTATTATTGGTGCTGAACCAATTGGTTTGTTTACTGGTAAGGCTAATTAAGGATATTTTAAAGAAAAAATAATGGAAAAAGAAAAGCCAAGGCTGGCACGCTTAGCCGCAATCCTCACACAATTGCAATCCAAAAGGGTGATTACAGCAAGTGAAATGGCAGAAAAACATGGGGTAAGTATTCGTACAATTTATAGGGATATTAAAACTTTAGAATTGTCGGGCGTACCAATTGTTACTGAAGAGGGAATTGGTTACTCTTTGATGGAAGGCTATTCTCTGCCGCCAGTTATGTTTACTGAGGAAGAAGCCAATGCACTAATTACAGCTGAACAATTTATCAATCTAAACAAAGATAAGTCATTCGCAGAAGGCTATAAAAGTGCAATGATTAAAATTAAATCAGTTTTGAAGTTTAGCAGTAAATCTAAGGCAGACTTATTATCTAATAGAATCCATGTTAGGAAAAGTGGTGAGCTAGAAAAAAGCAGTGATTATTTGTTAGACATTCAAATAGCTCTTACCAATTTTCAAATAATTGAAATAGAATATTTTTCATTAGAAAATAAAGAAAGCAAACGCTCTATTGAACCATTTGCTTTGTATCACACCAACGAAAACTGGATTTTGATAGCTTTTTGTTTATCCAAAAAAGACTTTAGAGCTTTCAGGTTAGATCGCATTCAAAATATGAAGTTATTGCAGCAAAAATTTAAGCCGCATAAGATGACATTGGAGGAGTATTTTGAAAAATGTAGAGAAAAATACTCTTTTTCAAACACCCCTGACATACCCTTGACACCAGCGGGTTTTAAATTTGCATCGAATCAAAAAAATAAGAAAATGAAAGATGTAACTTTAGAATCATTCAACATTGTAGGCATTTCAATTAGAACAACTAATGAAAACAATCAGTCAGCAAAAGATATTGGCGAATTGTGGGGGAAATTTGTTTCGGAAGGCATTTCACAAAACATTCCTAATAAGGTAGATGAAACAATATTTTGTGCTTATACAAACTATGAAAGTGATCATTTAAAGCCATATACAACCGTACTTGGTTGCAAGGTGAAATCTTTAGATGAAATTCCTGAAGGAATGACGAGTCTAGAAATCAAAGGAGCTAATTATAAAAAAGTAATTACGAAAGGGGATTTGATGAAAGGCGTAATTTATGATTCGTGGACAAAGATATGGGATGCAAATTTGGATAGGGCTTATCAAACAGATTTTGAAGTGTATGGTGAAAAGGCACAGAACCCAAAAGATGCAGAAATTGAAATATTCGTAGGAGTAAAATAATATGGTATAAATGCTAAGAGCCGTCGATCAATATTATATGAAACAAGAAGAGCCAAACAGAAGTTGTTTGATGGCTCTTAGAGACCATATTTTGTCATTGAATGATTTGCTGACTGAAGATTTGAAATATGGTATGCCTTTTATTTGTTACAAGGGAAAAATGTTTTGTTATTTTTGGAAGGATAAGAAAAACAATGAACCTTATATCGGAATTGTAGAAGGAAATCGTTTGGATCATCCAATGCTGGAAAAAGGCAAACGATCAAGAATGAAAATACTGCGAATCAATCCAACGGAAGATTTGCCGTTGGATTTGATCTCAGAAATTTTGACAGAGGCAATGACGTTTTATTGAAATTATAAATTTTCAATCTTCACAAACCACCAACTCCGTCGCTGGGCATTTGCCCTGGGTAAGTCTTGAAACTACAATAATTGTAACCAAACCAAGCAGCATGGACATTGTTCTAAACGGGAATAAAATCATCCCATCTTCAAACATTGGGTAGGGGAGAAATTGTGGGATGTTTAAAGTACTTTCTCCTCCTCCAAAACGGAAAAAGAAAGAAACGATTAGTCCTGCAAATGCACCATATTTGTTGGCTTTTTTATCGAACAATGCACAGACCAACTGTGGGAATAATATACAATAAACAAAGTCGCTACAAAGGAACCAAAGCGCATAAACAGATTTGATTTTTAATGCTAATATGGTTGCGGCAATCCCAATAATCCAAATACAGCTTTTAATAACTTTTTTTAATTTTTCAGGTTCAATTTTGGGGTTCAACAAAGGACGATAAACGTTCCACGAAGCCATAGAGGAGGCGGAAAGAATAGAGGAATCGACGGAGGACATAACAGCCGCTGCAATAGCCCCTAAACCAATAGTTGCTACAATAGGGTTGGTTAAGTGACGGATTACATAAGGTAAAATTAAAGCAGCATCTTCTGGAGGTGTTACACCCACCAAGTTCCAATCAACGACATCGCCTATCATACCAATCAAGATAGCAGGGATCGCCGCTAGAATACAAATGAATCCTGCAAAGAAGGACAAGTATTGAGCTGTTTTTTCATTCTTAGCAGAAAGTACTCTTTGGAAATATACTTGCCAGGGAATTCCTCCAAAAATTAGCAAAAATGCATAATCCCACCACTGCCAATAATAGTTGCCCCAATCAGGATGACGCCAACCATCAATGGGTGGGAAAATATGTGCCAAAGAGCCTTTTTTCTCTTGGTAGGCTGCCCACATAACATCAAAGCCGCCAACAAATTCTAGTGCATAGGGTAGGACTAAAAAGAGCCCAGCCAACAATAAAAACATCTGAATAATATCCGTCAATGCAACTGACCACAATCCACCAATGGCGGTATAAGTAATGGCAATAATGGCAGATAAGATGATTGCCGTTGTAAAATTGACCCCTAGTACGGTGGCAAAGGTGGTTCCTAGTGCGGTCAGAATGGCTGCGGACCAAAATATTTCACCTGTCAATGCTGGTATAAATAGCAAAGCAGCAATTTTTTTACCGAACCGTTGCTCTAGTGGATCGAGCATTGTTTTGAACTTGTAACGCCGCATTTTTTTAGCAAAAAACAATCCTCCAATAATCAAACTCAAGGCATATCCCCACGGAGCTTGGACCCAAGCCAAGCCATAAGAAGCAGTATATTCAGCCGATCCGTTAATAAAACCACCACCCACCCAGGTGGCACTCATTGTAAAGATTGCCACAAAAAGTGGTAGACCTCTACCTGCTAACATGATGTCTGATACAGTATTGGATTCTGATTTTTTTCTTGCTCGAATGCCTATGTAAAAAATGATGGAATAAAAGAACATCATTGCAAAATATCCTCCCCAAAATACATCTGCACCTGAAAAATGTAAATAGACCGCTGTAATTGATAAAACAGCAATCAGTATTAGTAATGGAAAGATATTTTTATTCAAAACGAGGCTTTGATGAAGCGTAAAGGTAAGGGATGAATGATAAACAACCGTCCCTTAGTATAGTTATCTTTTTGTTAAAATTCAATGTTTTACCAATACTAAAGCCTGATTTTACGCTATGCTTCGTAGAAAATTATCTATTTAGAAAGGCATTTTGTCATCGTTTTTATTTTTAAAGGCATGACAAACAAATTCCTTATCAGCTGCCTGATCCAGACGTGTTAGCGTACACAATATTTCTTCATTAGGATCGCCGTAATGAACACAACCCAAACACAAACTTGGAATTGGAAACAAGTCAGGATTTAATTCCTCACCATCATCTGTAAAAAATCTACCTTGTGTCAATACTTCTGGAGGAATATTGTTAGACTCTTCAAAATAGAGGTCTTGATTTTTGGGCAAAGCTTCAGCTAATTCAAAATCATTGCTTGGATCATGTTCTCCCGTTATGCAATTGAAACAATTGTTTCCAACCATTGATGAACCAATTACCCATATATCCAGACCACAACTACATTTTACGCCAGATTTAAAATCCTTCAGTGCGTTTTGTAGAGTAGTTCTGATTTCTTGCTCATTGCTTTTAGGGTTGTTTTCCATGTGATCAGCAATGAACTTTTCTAACTTAATAGGTTTGAATGACATAGTTGTTTTCGTTAGTTTAAATAAATTTAGGAAATTTTTGTCATTAGATACTTTGTAAATGCAATTTTTAATAAAATTATCACTAATTATTTTCAGATTTATACCTTTCCAAATCACTTTTTCCAAGTAAAAAATCAGGGTTCAATTCAACAGCTTTTTCTAGTAATTTAATGCCTTCTATTTTTCTGTTTAAGTTGATGTATTCCAATCCAAGTGTGTGAAATACATCATACTCTTTATGATAAAGTTCAATATTCAACTCAAATATTTTAATAGCATCCTCCAGTTTATCCAAACGCTTTAATTGAAATCCAAATTGACTGATGCCCTCCCAAGACAAATCGTAAGCCGAGTCTTGTTGATAATTTTCTTTGCAAAATTGTATAAGAGAGTTAATATTGTTTTCACTTTGATATTTGGCAAGCAATTTTTTCAAGTTCATTCTGACCAGCTTCTCTTTTTGCTCTTGAATTGTTGCAACCCTATAAATTTTTCGTTCTTCGTCGCTGATTTTACTGCCATCAAATTTGTAAAATTCCCAAGGTGCATTTTCATCTTTACGGATATACTGAGTACCATAAATTTGTGGTTCATTTTTTATCATTAAATTTCTATCAATCGCAGCAGCAAGCAACCATTTATCGGATTTTGGATCTAGCTCAATCGCTTTCTGCATCATTTCGACAGCCAATTCTGACGCTTCTAATTCTCGTTCATTTTTTTCATTTTTTCCATGTTGAAATACAATTGCTGCATTTCTATGGTCTTGCGCTGATATGATTTTTCCTGATTTTAGTAAATTTTTTACCTGCTTTAATCTTATGATGTCATTTTTTAGGAGCTCACTTTCCATTAAAGTTCCAGCCCAATATTTAGTTCTGTCATCTTGATCTGCTTTGGCTATTTGTGCTAATTCTTTATTGATTTGCATAATACTTTAACGCATCCACGTTCGTTTTACAATTTTGTTTAATTCTAAATTTACTAGATAAACTACACCCAAACCATCTCGACCTCCATCTTCAAAATCTATAGGAATACCATCCATCCAATCAAAAATAATTGGTAAAAATATTACTTCAAGATGTGCATCATCTTTTTGTCTAAACTCAATTGTGTATTTATCTAATGTGCATTTATCCCCGGAGTTTTCTTTAAACTCTTTCAAGCATAATAGCAATGCTTCAATATCTGAACCAAAAGCAAAGCTGTCTATTTCTCCATTTAAAACAAGCTTTGCTAAATGTTTGTCTTCAACATATTTTTTTCTTGCAGCTTTATATTCCTCGCTATCTTTCATTGTCTAGCTCATTTTCAGAGGCAAAGTCCTCAACCTTTTTCCTGTTAAATTAAATACTGCATTTGCAATGGCTGGTGCAATGGGAGCAATTGGGGGTTCTCCCACACCAAACACTTCTTCTGAACCCGAATGCAATACAATTTCTATTTCAGGTGTATCACTCAACATAGCAACGGGGTATTTATGGAAATTGGTATTTTCTACTTGACCATTTTTCAAAGTTAGGTTTTCATAAAGCGTATTGCTCAATCCCATCATAATGCAGCCTTCACATTGTTGTCTTACGCCTTCAGGATTTACAATTAAACCTGGATCAATGCCCAAAGTGAACTTTGTAACCCCAATTTTATTATCTATAACTTCTACTTCTGCAATACCAGCGACCACGGTTTGACGATCCATAGCACAAGCAAAACCTTTGGCTGTCCCTTTCTCTTTACCTGTTTTCCATCCAGCTTTTTCTTTCACCAATTCTATGATTTTATGCATTCTTTCATGTCGCTCATCTTTATCATCTTTCAAGTGTTTTAGTCTAAATTCAATGGCGTCAGCATTGGCAGCATGCGCCAATTCATCCATAAAACATTCTTTGGCAAAAGAGGTGGCATTTATACCAATGCCTCTCCAGATTCCTGTAATGTAGGGCGTTTCCACTCTATGTGCATTTGCATATTTGTTTTCAAAACTGTAGTTGAAAAAAGCACCATGCGCCGTAGATGGATCAGCTCCAATCAGAGACTGCGCAATTTTTGGTAAATAATCAAAAACCATATCATCCGAAGCCATATCATGTTGTGCTGCGACAACCGTTCCGTTTTCAATTTTTCCTTTTAGAATGTGATGCGATCCAGGACGGTAATAATTATTCATAAAATCCTGCTCCCTTGTACACAATAAGTGTATGGGCTTTTTTAATTTTTTAGATAATTTTGCTGCTGGAATAATCTGATTTAAATAAAACCTTCCACCAAAACCACCTCCAAGAAACGCACATTGAATGTCTACATTGTCCTTTTTAAGCCCTAAGGCTTTTGCTATTTCAGTACGATCTCTATTGGGCTGTTGCGTTCCTGTAATGATCGTTATTTTACCATCTTTATAATCTGCAATAGCTCCTTTGGGTTCCATAAATGCGTGCGCACCAGCAGGTGTTCTGTAGGTGGCTTCTATTATTTCACCATTGTCAAAATGTTTTTTTACATTGCCTTCTTTTTGGATGCTCTCAAACTTTCCATTTCCCACTTGAATGATAGCGTCTAAATCTTTTTGTTCCCACTTTTTGGGCACATCCCATTCAACTTTTACTTTTCTTGCAGCCATTTCAGCAGTGTACCTGTTTTTTGCAACTATTGCAATTATACCATTCTCATTTATAAAATGTTCAACACCAGAAACAGCTTTGGCTGCTGAAGCATCGACTGATTTGACCTGTCCATTGATGTAAGGGCTTTGAATTAAAATAGCGTACAACATTCCTTCTATATGATGATCTATTCCAAAAATAGCCTTACCCAAAACCTTGTCTTTTAGATCAACTCGCTTTGTGTCTTTTCCTATATATTTAAAAGATTCATGGGATTTCAACTTTGGGCTTTTCTTTGGGATTTCCCACTTAGAAGTTTGCGAAATTATTTCAGAAAATTTCAAACTTTGTTCTTGATAAGAAGCTTTTCCATCCTGAATGAGAATATCGTTTTCTGGCACTTCCCAAATATTGGCAGCCGCTTTTTGAAGGGCTAAACGCATAGTTGCAGCGGCTTCTCTCACTGGCTTAAACAAACCAGCCGTTGATGTGCTTCCCCCTGTTCCTAATGGATCAATCAAACCAGAACTAGTTTTAGCGTGAACAACGGTTATGTTTTCTGGATTGGTGTCCAACTCTTCCGCTACCATTAATGCTGCACCTGTAAAAACACCTTGTCCCATCTCCACTTTTGGACTGCTCAATTGTATGGTATTGTCTTCGAGAATTTGCAGCCAAAAATCGGCATTGAATTTTCCAAGACCCATAACAGGTGCTTCATTTGAATCAAAATACTGAAATGTTTTTCTTTGGATTGGACCACAACCAAATTGTCCAACAATAACTGATCCACCAAAAATGATTGCACCAACATTTAAAAATTGACGTCTTGAACTATTTTTTAAAGATTTATTTTTCGTACTCATTTTAGCTAGTTTTTGCATTGTTCAATTCAGCCGCTCTTTTAATTGCTTTAATGATTCTGGGTTGCGTTCCACAACGACAAATATTGGAAATGTTTTGTTTTATGTCTTCCGTTGTTGGATTTGGAATTTCTTGTAACAATTTTGCTGCTGCCATCATAAAACCAGGTTGACAATATCCACATTGCGGTACATTTTCATCAATCCAAGCTTGTTGAACAGGATGTAAATCGTTTTCATTTTTCGAAAGCCCTTCAAGCGTTGTAATAGCTTTTCCTTCTGCAAATTTCACAGGATAAGAACAAGATCTATGCAACTTGCCATCAACGTGAAGACTACAAGCACCACACATCCCTTTTCCACAGCCATATTTTGTAGCCTTTAAATTTAACTCATCTCTGACTACCCAAAGCAAAGGCATATTTGGATCAACATCAATGGTTTTTTGATCTCCATTTATTTTGAAGGATATTTTCATTTGTTTTTCATTTTACAAAACGGAAAAAAAATTAAACTGCTAGATTTTCAAAACAATTTTATTCAGGAACCTTTGCTCCATTATCTAACCAAGTACGCAAAGCCGCTTTGAATTCATTCAACGGAACTGGTGGAGTAGAGCGTTCTCCGCCTGGTTCCCAAGCCCAAAGTACCAATGCATCTTCTGACATATGTTTTACCAAATCTTCAGGACTGCGATTTCCATTCATAGTTGTATCCAAAAGTACAGCACCCAATTCAGCATCGGTTAAGCCTTCCCAACCCATTGATTTTGGAGCCAAGCCCCAATGAGGCGCACCAGGAACCAATGAATACTCATTGTTTTCATCTTGATGACAAGTGGAACACATTTGCACAGGACCAGCGTGGTCGTCCGCTCCTCTGACCACTCCAAACAAATGGGCGTGGCGGTCGTCACCAACTTTGGGAACATCATTGCTAGGATGACAATTCATACAACGAGGACTGCGCAAAACTTCTAAAACAGTTTGAAAGGCTTCTAGAGATTTATCTGCTTTACTATCGTTATCTTTGTATTCAAGGCTGGAAAAACTATAAAGGGCAACAGCGAAAAAGACAAATATGAATAGTTTAACTTTGTTTAAATTTATCATTATTGAGGATATTTTTTAGCAAAATTTAAGCTTTTAAAAAACACAATTTACTAAAATTTTAGTAAAAAAATGATGCAATTTAAATTTTGGGAAAATTTGGCAATACTATGGAGAATGATTTCACACATATAAATAAGAATGGTGATCCGACGATGGTGGATGTTGGAGGAAAAATGCCTACGCAACGAAAGGCAATTGCACAAGCAATTTTACAAGTGGATAAAAAAATAATGAACCAAATTCAGTCAAATGATATTGTAACGAAAAAAGGTTCAGTATTTCAAACAGCAATTATTGCTGGGATAATGGGGGCGAAGAAAACGTCGGAATTGATTCCACTTTGTCATCCGATTGGCTTGGATAACTGCACGATTGACATTCAAATAAATGAAAAGAAAGAAATAGTGATTTTGTGTACTGCCAGTTTGATTGCTAAAACGGGTGTTGAAATGGAGGCGTTGACGGGAGCATCTGTGGCTGCATTGACCATTTATGATATGTGTAAAGGCATTTCACAAAACATGGTTATTAAAGAAACAAAATTATTGAAAAAAACAGGAGGAAAAAGCGATTATGAAAAAGAAGCATCGTAAACACACAAAATTGAAAAGAGCGGAAGGTGGCGATTTTCATCGATTGGAATTTGGTTTCTTGGGCGCGCCTTGCTCGACTATTCAAAAATTATGTTTAGATGTTGCTCAAATTTTGAGTGATTTTAGAATCTCCTATGTTGATGCGGACCACGGAAAACCTGAAAATGAAAGCAGTATTTTTTATTCAAATTATACAGATAAAATTGACTTCCATAGATATGATGTGCCTGCAACAAATAAGGTGATTAATAGAAATTTATTTAATGACAGCTCTGTTGTTCTGGTGAATGGCAACCATTTCAAAACAGACCGTCAAATATTAATTTTAAATAATGCAAAAGAAGAATCTTTAAAGAGAAAATTAGATAGGATTAATAATGTT
>JAHDGP010000430.1 GCA_020627525.1 Bacteroidota bacterium | reverse complement strand
AAAACGTCAGAGAGAGATCGAAGAAATCCAGTATTTCAAAAAACGTTGGAAGCAATTCCTCAAGACCACCGATCCTTATTACAATCCTAATTTGACCCACTCAAAGGCTGATTTTACGGTAAATTTGGACTTGTTTAGTTAAAAATGGTTGGTTGTATCACAATTTCTGTTACCTAGTTCTACTTGTTTGTCTTTATAAACACATAACAATTTAATCATTTCGACTGAGTTTATTTTGAAATAATGTATAATTAAACAACAATTGTAATATATTTGTTTTTTAAATTTATATATTATAAATGCAATAAATACTATCGCTATTTGTTTCGGACAAATTGATTGATAATAAAAAATCAAGAGCTTAGTAACTCTTAATTATTAACAACATTTAAACTAATCTTTACTATACAATTTTAGGTGGTAATATAAATTCCCAGTACTATATTGGACCAGTTAAATATTGAAAATTTAATTTACAATGTCTAAATTAAAAGATAAGAAATTTATATCTATTGTTGTTGTATTTTACAACAATCAAAGAGAAGCCCCAAGAACATTATTTACTTTATCTTCACGGTATCATGGTCTACATAATGATGAATTTGAAGTAATTGCAATAGATAACAACTCTACCAAACCACTTGATCCTAACATGGTCAAAAGTTTTGGTGACAATTTCCATTACCATTTTCATAAAACAGATTTACCTTCTCCGTGTGCGGCATTGAATTGGGGAATTAGAAAGGCAAGTAGCAAATATGTTATGTGCCTAATAGATGGAGCGCATATGCTAAGCCCTGGTATTTTTAAAAATGCCAAAACGGTTTTTAACAACTTTGAAGATGCACTGGTTTATACTGTACCATTTCACCTCGGCGAAACGCTCCAAAACGATTCTATATTAACAGGATATAATCAACAAGTAGAAGACCAGCTTCTTAATAGTATTCCCTGGCAAGAAGATGGCTATACGCTTTTTACAATCTGTGAAATAAAAAATGCCAATCACGATTTTTATACAAGCGTACTAGAAAGCAATGGTTTTATTATAAAAAAATCGCACCTTATTGAAAAAGGCGGGTTTGATGAAAACTTTGTTTCTACAGGTGGCGGTCTTGCCAATTTAGATATTTTCAAAAAAATTGTTGAAGACCCAAAACATTTACCTGTATCCTTGATTGGTGAAGCGACTTTCCATCAATTTCATGGAGGCGTTTCAACAAATATAAAGCGAAAAGAACATCCCATTGTTGAGTTTAGAGCAGAGTATAAAAAAATAAAAGGATACAACTACACAAGACCTTCATTTACGCCTTTTTATTGGGGACACTACCCCATTTACTTAGAGCGACAAATGCCCAATAGTGAGTTCAAAAAATTTCTTAAATCAGCTAGGATTTTAATAAAGGAAAATAAAATTCCAACGGCTATTGGCATACTAAAATATTTGAAAGAGCGATACCCACACAGTCCGTTGGTTTATGGGGCTCTCGGTCTTGCACATCATAAAAATAAAAATTACGTTTGGGCAGAAAAAAATTATTTAGAAGCCATCAAAATAGTACCAAGCACAATTGAGCCTTATTTTACTTTGTCAAGAATGTATGTATCGCAAGGCAGGATTCAAGACGCTTTCGATATTTTGAAATTGGCTGAAGAACAAAATATTGATGACCCTAGATTGCAAATTCGAATTGCCAAAACTTTCTTGGCAAATGAAGATACTCATAGTGCAACAGAACAAGTAAAAAAAGGTGTAAAGATAGCCCGTAGCGAAAGTCAATTTTTACCTATGACGTATATCGACCTATCTAAGTTAGCGCACCAACTGTTAGACAACGACATTGCTTTAGAAATTCTAAACAAAGGTCTTAAAGCCAATGAGAACAATCCAAAAATTCTCTTGCAATTGGGCAAGTACTATCTTAGAGACAATCGAATTGATGAAGCCCTTGAAACATTAAACCAATCTATAAAGTATGGACATGAAAATATTCCATTGTGCCATGTTTTATTAAGTGAAGCCTACAAAAAATTAAATGATTTAGAATCTGCTATTTTATACTTGAAAAAAGCTCTTTCATTAGAACCGCAAAATGGAAATGTAAGAACGAGAATTAAAAATTTAGAACAGAAACTTGTTTTAGCGCCAAAAACTATAATTGCAAATGCCACTTCCTAAAAATAAAAAAAAGGTCAATAATAGATTTAATTTTAGACCAACCTATCCTACTGATAAATTTGAGTCAGGTTTAAATTACGAATACTTAAACATTTTACAAGGCTTAAAATTTCAACCCATCACTTTTTTAGAAATTGGTGTGGCTGAAGGAGGCTCCCTCAACTTTTTTGCAGACTATTTTGAGCATCCTGACACCAAGATTGTTGGAATTGATCGTTACGCCCCTCAAGTAGCAAATCCAAACTTTAGAAAAAATTGTGATTTTCATATATGTGATCAAAATGATTCTGTTAAATTGAAAGAGATTGCCGACCAATATGGTGTTTTTGATGTTATTTTGGATGACGGCGCACATTTCAAAAAAGAAACAGAAAATTGTTTTGAAATTTTGTTTCCTTACCTCAAGCCAGGAGGATATTATTTGATTGAAGATTGGACGGCTGAACTGATTGGTAAAGAATATGCTGGAATGATAGACTTAATGATGTCTATTATCAAAAAGAATATTGGTGTAAACACCAAAGAATTCAACCTAAAAATGGGAGATCGTTGCTCTTACCTCGCTTTGAGAAAACGTTTTTCGTAGATACTTCGTCATTTATACTGCATTTAGAAATATTTTTTGAAATTCTCCATAGTTTCAAAAGGTTTATCTTTAATTTTGGGCAATTGATCATTTAACAAAGTATTGCAAACAATCCTTCAAAACAGCGAAATAATTCCCATTATAACCCTTAATTGGAATGGGCTCGAAGATACATTTGAATGTATGGAAGCCCTTTTTCAACAAAGTTATCCACACTATGTTATTTACTTGGTAGACAATGGCTCCGAAGGGGATGATGCTCAAATTCTTGAAGAAAAATACGGTAATAATGAGAAAGTTGTTCTTGTTAAAAACAAGGAAAACCTCGGATTTACCAAAGGAAATAACCGCGTAATGGAAGAGTTGTTAAAAGAGGACTATAAGTATATAGCACTGCTAAACAATGATGCCATTGCTGATAAATATTGGTTGGAAAACTTGGTAAA
>JAHDGP010000429.1 GCA_020627525.1 Bacteroidota bacterium | reverse complement strand
AAACGATGATATTGTTACATTGTATCCCAACAATATAGAAGATGTATCAATATTGAAAGGTGATGATGCAGTAAAACTATATGGCGTAAATGCCAAAAATGGAGTAGTTTTGATTACCACAAAAAATGGAATGCAAGAATTGATGCAAGTGGAAACAAGAAATGATTTAAAAGAAACAGCTTTTTTCTTTCCTCATTTGAATACAAATAAAAATGGCGAGTTGAAATTTAGTTTTGATTCGCCTGAAGCTTTAACTAAGTGGCGGTTGATGCTAATGGCACATAATAAGGAAATGGAGATAGGATTTATTGAAAAAACAGTATTGACGCAAAAAAATATTAATATTATTCCAAATCCACCTCGATTCTTAAGAGCAGGAGACTCGATTCAACTAAGTACGAAGATTAGTAATTTAACTAAAGAAAATTTATCTGGTGTTGCCTTACTTCAATTATTTGATGGGTTAACAATGGAGCCAATAAGCGATGATCTAATTCCAATTATATCACAAAAGAATTTTACCATTTCCGCTAAGGGTAATACTTCTCTAAGTTGGGATTTGAAAATTCCAGAAAACTTACAAGCTGTGCAATATAAGATAGTTGCAAAAGCGGGAGAACACAGTGATGGCGAATCAAATACATTGCCAATTCTTCCAAATAGAATATTGGTTACAGAATCAAAATCATTGTGGGTGCCTGCTGGAACAGTCAAAGAAGTCCGGTTTGAAGAATTGCGTAAACCAATTAGCTCCTCACAAAAAAATCATAAATTTACTTTAGAATATACCTCCAACCCAGCTTGGTTGGCAATAAAGTCTCTGCCTTATCTAATGGAGTTTCCCTATGAATGCGCAGAGCAAACTTTTTCACGTTTATTTGCAAATGCATTAGCGGAAGATATAATTCTCAAAAATCCAAAAATTGAAAGCGTTTTTAATTCTTGGCAAAATGATGATTTAGCTGATTCTCCATTAGAAAAAAATGAAGAATTAAAATCAATACTTATTTCAGAAACGCCGTGGGTCAGAGATTTGCAAAACGATAAAGCAAATAAAGAGAGATTAGCAAACTTATTTGATAAAGAAAAAATAAGAGCACAACAGTTACAAGCATTTAGTAAGCTTAGTGAGTTGCAGAAGCCTTCTGGAGGCTTGCCTTGGTTTTCAGGAGGTACAGAAAATAGATTTATCACACAACACATTGTTGCTGGAATTGGGCATTTGAACAAACTGAATATTGAATTTGAAAATGATTATAAACTAAAATCAATATTAGCAAAGGCATTAAAATACTTAGATGCTGAATTTGTAAAACAATATGATAAGACTGTTGTAAATCTAAAAGATTCAACAGATGTTTCTTTGAACAATTTTGCAATACATTATTTATATGCAAGAAGCTTTTTTCTCGATTCACATTCATTTTCTGAAAAATGCAAATCAGTCTGGGATATTTATTTGGAAATATGTAAAACAGACTGGATTACCGAAAGGCTTTACCACAAAGGTATGATTGCATTGATACTACATCGGTTTGGAGATACTAAAAATGCAAAAGCGATATTAGAGGGGTTAACAGAACAAGCAATTCAAAATGCAGAAAGTGGCATGTATTGGAAAGAAAATAGAAACAGTTGGTACTGGTATCAATCATCAATTGAGACGCAAGCTTTGTTGATAGAAGCATATACTGAAATTGCAAAGGAAACTAAAAAAGTAGAGCAATTAAAACATTGGCTTCTTAAGAAGAAACAAACCACAAATTGGCCAACTACAAAGGCGACAACGGAGGCAATTTACGCATTGTTGATGCAAGGAAGTGATTGGCTGTCCGTCAGTGAAAATACAATAATTTCAGTTGGCTCTGAAAAAATTAAAACTAAAAAATTAGAAGCTACTCAAAAGGAGGCTGAAACAGGCTATTTAAAAGTAAACTGGAATGAAGAAGAAATAGATTCTAAAATGGCAACTGTTCAGGTGAAAAACAAGAGTGATGTAACAGGCTTTGGAGGTGTTTACTGGCAATACTTTGAAGACATTGATAAAGTGCAATCTTCAGGTGATACTCCTCTGCAAATAAAGAAGACATTTTTTATAAAAAAGACTTTTGATGACGGGGAAAAATTAGTTGCAATTACACCTCAAAGCAATATTCGAATTGGAGATTTGATTACTGTTCGCTTAGAAATTTCTTCTAAAAATGATATGGAATTTGTTCATTTGAAAGACTTGCGAGCGGCTGGTTTAGAACCTGTAGATGTTTTGTCAAAATACAAATGGCAAGATGGGCTAGGGTATTATCAAAGTACAAAAGATGTCGCTACTCACTTTTTCTTTGATGATTTACCAAAAGGAAAATATATTTTTGAATATGACTTAAGGGCGAACAACGTAGGTGATTTTTCCGCTGGCATCTCCACTATTCAAAGTATGTATGCTCCTGAATTTAATAGCAACTCAAAAGGAGGTAGATTACTAATAAAATGAAATTTTTTGAATAATCAGCAATGGAGGATTGTTTACCTACTTCATTATTCAATATATTCTAAAACAATTTTGAAACAAGATTTGTGCAAAACACCTTCAGAAAGACATTTTATTGGCTTTCAAAAGAAATTTGTGTCAAAAAGATGTCGAAGATTGTGCCTTTTCTATTTTTTATATAATTTTTTTT
Organism: Bacteroidota bacterium; assembly: GCA_020627525.1. Taxonomy (GTDB): domain Bacteria; phylum Bacteroidota; class Bacteroidia; order Chitinophagales; family UBA2359; genus JAHDGP01. Next base: position 567 of record JAHDGP010000429.1, on the reverse strand, counting down.
TAACTTCAATAAGGAAACAGCAACTTCACGATAACTTAACGGTCTAAAAAGAATATATTAATGAAAAAGGTAATATTTTTGTTTACACTTTTTTTCTATTTTGGAGTATGTTATGCTCAAACAATAAACCTACAAGAAATAACACCTGGTCCTCCGTTTTCAGAAGCACGAAATGGAGCTATTGCAATGGGTGATATTGACAATGATGGAGATCAAGATATTATTTTAGGAGGAGAAGAGAGTGCATTTTCTCCCAAAACATCACTCTATAAAAATGATGGAAATGGCAACTTTACGGAGGTGCTGGGTACATCTTTCGCTGGAATTAGATTTGGTCATTTAGGATTTGAAGACGTGGACAATGATGGCGATCTTGATTTGTTGTTAACTGGGACTAATACCGTTCCGCAGGTTATGACACATTTATATTTGAATGATGGAATTGGAAATTTTACCTTAGATACAAATGCAACTTTGGAGCCGATTCAAGAAGGTGATTTTGAATTTGCTGATGTTGATAATGATGGTGATAAAGACTTGGTTTTATCTGGTTATAAAGCAAATGGT
>JAHDGP010000428.1:2663-3249 GCA_020627525.1 Bacteroidota bacterium | reverse complement strand
TTGATTTTAGCGATATCACCAGTGATGTCATTTTGCAAGCTCAATTGGATAGTGCTTATAACGGTGACATTAATGACATTGATGTATGGGTGGGTTTGGTAGCTGAAGATCATCTTCCTAATTCGTCTGTTGGACCTACATTACACGAGATGTTAAAAACGCAATTTGAAGATTTGCGAGATGGTGATTTCTATTATTTTGAAAATGACTCTTGCTTATCAACATTTCAAAAGAATGTCATTGCATGCACAAGACTGTCGGATGTGATTAAGCGAAATACCAATATAGAAAATATTCGAGAAGATGTGTTCTCTTGTAGCAATCCCATTGCGATGGATTGTGGCTGTGATGAAACAGAAGTATGTTGCAATGGTGTTTGTAAACCAAATAGTGAAGATTGTCCAACTTCGTGCGTTTGTCCTGTTTATATTACTATTAACAATAATGGTGGTTGTGAAATAGAATTATACAATTGGATTGAAGGACCACCTTATGATATTTTCATAACAACAATTGCAGCTGGAGATTCTTATACTATTCAATCATACGAGGGAGAAAAATGGCGTACAATAATTGGTGAATTTTC
>JAHDGP010000428.1:0-2653 GCA_020627525.1 Bacteroidota bacterium | reverse complement strand
GGATGTGAAAATCAAGTGTTTGATGTTCATCCTCCTTGTGTTTGTTCATTTGACTTGACAGTTGTAAATCACGGAGATTGTGCGATAGATTTATATCAGTGGATAGATGTTTATCCTTTTAATACTGATGTTTATGTTGCCACAATAGAACCAGGCGATTCATTTACTGTTCAAACTGATATTGATGAAAAGTGGTTTCCAAAAATTGATGAAATGGGAAATTTAAATTGCTTTGAAGAATATATAGTTAACGAATGTGGAGATCAAATATTTGATATGTATCCTCCTTGTAATTGCCCAGTTAATTTAACAGTCTATAATTGTGGATTTTGCGAATTCTTTTTGTTCGAAGTTGGTCCCGATGGAGAGACTTACATCACCTCAATAATGCCAAGAGATTCCTATGTTGTCGAAACTTATGACGGGTATACCTATCGTGTTATTATATGTTCTGGACAAAATTTAATATTGGATGAACAATATATCGTAAATGGTTGTGACGATCAATCATTTGTTCTTTTTCCAAATCCTTGTCCTTGTTCGCCATACAATCCTGCTTCTTGCAGCTCATCTGGCTGCTTACTTCAAAACAGATCAACTAATGAAGGAGATTTAGATTTAAAAGAATTTGAACTTCCTGATAAAATAGAAAGAGTGGTTGATTTTGAAAATTCAAAGTGTGATTCTTTTGATTTAATTGAAAAAATAACTCAAGATAAATTAAAGTCAGAGTACAAAGTTGAGCTGATATTTAAAACCTCAAAGGATAACAACAAATTTATGATTACAAATAATATAAGTAATGAAGTTGTTGGTCCAATTACAGATAAATCAATTACAGTTGGTCCCTTTAAAAACGATGAATCAAGTTCATTCACAGTATCTTTAGTTGATGATCCTGAATGCTCTATAAGCACATCACAAATATTTGGAGATGATAACTTTAGTTCTTTTGAATTGGTGAATTTTACAGTAAAACCTGAAATTGAAACTGATTTAATTGAATGGACAACAAAGAGCAATAATTACATAAGCTATTTTATTTTGGAAAGTTCGATTAATGAAATTGATTTTGAAAAAGTAGCTACTTGGAAGGCTAATGAATATGCAGCCTTTGGACAATCCTATACTGAAAATATATTCGATATTAAATTGGGCATTTATTATTACCGCTTAAAAACAGTTGATAGAGATGGAAACATTGCAATTTCATCCAATGTTGTCTCCGTTAATAGATTAGTTGAAAAATTGGAAATAATTAATGTTTACCCTATTCCAGTATCTGAAATGTTAAAAGTTAATTTAAATACTCAAGAAGCCAGCAATTTAATAATCAACATTACAGATATTTCAGGCAAAATATTAGCAGAGGAAAATTTTGAATCTGTTTCAGGTATAAATGAAATTTCTTTAGATGTTTCTTTTTTAACTACAGGAAATTATTTCTTAACCATTAAGGATGGTGATGAAAAAGTTGTAAAGAAATTTGTGAAGCATTAAATATAACTGTTATTGATAATGATTTTATAATTAAATCATTTACCCACATCGTCTTTTCTTTAAGACGGTGTGGGTTTAAGATGAGCGTCCAGCGTATGAATCAACTTTTTCTAATAAAATTTAATTATTAAAAAAATATCAAATGAAAACATTGTACTTACACATTGGTCAACACAAAACAGGTTCAACTTCTATCCAGAGTTTCTGTAAACGGAATAAAAAGCTGTTTAACAAGATGGGGTATGAATATCCTGGAAACAAAGGACATCACCACGGTTTCTATAAGACTGTAGTTAATGAAGATAATTTCAATATAGTCGCATATCTTAAGAAATTGGAAAAACAAAAATTTGAGAAATTCATACTGAGTTCTGAAGGGTTTTGTAAATGTAGTCGCAACAATATTGAAAATCTTGCAAGCGTATTGAAAAGGTTGAAATGGGATGTTCAAATTGTAGTTTATTTGCGACGACAAGACAAGGCAATTGAATCCATATATACTCAAATGCTTAAAAACCAAAAGATTAAAATTTCGATTGATGAATATGTTAAAAGGTCGAAATTTAAAAATCTTCAATATGGTAAATTTTTAGACAGTTGGAGTGAAGTATTTGGAAAAGAAAATATAAAAATACTATTGTTTGACAAAGTCAAATTAGGATTACTGAAGAGTTTTTTACGTAGTATAGGTTTCAAAAAACGTGAAAGAATGGATCAGTTTACCTATTTGAAAAATAAAAAGAACGCAAAGCCTTCTGCTGTAGAAATCAAAAATTTATTAAAAACAAATGGCATTGCTGGAGAAATTTACAAACAGGTTTCTTACTCCTTGATTTCTCCACAAGATGCGGCTTTAATTTTAAAAAAATTTGAGGAAGAGAACAGGTATGTAGCGAAAACTTATTTTAATTCGGCGAATTTATTTTGAACATTATTCAATAAATGATAACTGTTACGCGAGGTGCCGTAGTTGGCACCCTTTTTTATTATTTTACAATCTCAAACGCAAACCACTTGTAAAACCACCATCAATAACCAAGTCTGCACCATTGATATAGGCAGCCTCTTTTGTGCATAAAAATGAAATTAAGTGAGCAATTTCATCAGTCGTTCCTTGTCTTTTACTTGGTATTTGCTGAATGATTTTATATCT
>JAHDGP010000427.1:258-3279 GCA_020627525.1 Bacteroidota bacterium | reverse complement strand
ATTGAAGGTACAAAAGAAGCAAATTTTATTTCCAAAAAAGCATTTATTGAAGGTTCATCAAAGACTATTATTAAAGGTAGAAAAGTTGATGTAAATTAATATTATTATGGGAAAAGATTATTTTGTAGTTAAGGGTGCGCAACTGAAATGTACTTGTGGATCATATAAAACACCATTAGGAGTACCCACAAAAGCACACAATTTACGAAATGCGGCAACCCTTGCGGTTGCCCAAAAAAAAATCCCAACAAAAACAATCGTCTCAGAAAACACACCGAGGACTTGCAGTGTAAAGCGGGGAGACACCCACAAACGCAGAGATGAGCATTCCGTCCAAAAAAATATCAAAAAATATTTATTGATATAGTAATTGCAAAATCCTAATATAATTAAAATGAAGATGCTTCCAAACTATACCTATTTAAAATGAGAATCTTAAATAAATTTTGAAAATATATTTCAACCATCATTACCTGATACTCCCCCTTGCACGCCTTAAACGCACATCTGCTCCAATGTCCCAGGCTGCTGTTAGACCAAAGCGTTCTCCATTCCATTTGCGCTCAGAGGTATTCGTAAACGTTGGCAAGGTTGCACCTTCACGAACCTTTGATAACCTAAACAGATTACGCACCTTGAAAGATACTTGCAAACGATCACTTAAAAACTTACGGGTTAATCCAGCATTTATGCCATATAAGGGTCTGCGGTAGGATTGTAAATACTGCCAGCCTCCAATACTAATCAAAGTAACTTGCATTCGTATATCTAATGGCAGTTTTCCACGAACTCCAAATTCACCATTGAAATTTCGAAAAGTGTTTCCAAAATCAACGCCTTCATAGAATCCTTTTTGTTTGAAATCTGACGCCACAGCTTCTCCCGTTAACTGCCAGCCTTTTACAAGTTGATAAGTAATTATTATTCCAGCTTCAAGAATTCGTTCTTGTTCCAAATTGATTGGGAAATTGGTTACTAAGCCAGTGCTGTCTTGTAGTACTTGCGAGTTGTAGAAGCCATGAATATATTGACCATTAACGTAAGGAGACACTGTTAACTTGTCAGCTTTGTAAATCGCCTTTAATTCGATTAGATCGCTATAACTAGGGTCTAAATCAGGATTGCCAAATTGTAATTCATTTGGATTATCTACACCACCAAATGGATTTAGTTGATAAAAATATGGACGTTGAATTCGTTTGCTGTAGCCCAAACTTGCATCGATTTTATCAGAAAATTTGTAACTGATCGCAGTCGAAGGAAATAACCAATTGTAGGACTTTTTAATATCTTTGGTTTCAACTTGCGTATCTTCAACTTTAATATTTGTATATTCACTACGCAACCCCAATTGGATTCCCCACTTATTTTTTCTCAGGGCATATTGTACATATGCAGCAGCGATACGTTCAAAATAATCTACTTGGTTTTCCAGACCTCGATAAACCATAAAATCCTCCGATAATTTTTCTTCCGCAAGATAATCGCTGGAAATGATTCGCATTTCTCCTCGTAAACCAATTTCCAATTTTCCATTTTCTCCCAACTTTTGTTCATAGTCTCCTTGCAATAGGTAGTCATTGCTAGATTCGATGTCTCTTGTTCTAAGTTGAAAGGCCTCTGATATAGTGGGAAAGCGCTCTTTGACAATTGTTAACTCCTGCTCATCATCTTTCCAAAAATCGTTTTGAAACAAGATGAAAAAACTGCTTCCTTCTTTGGGAAGCTCCCTAACAAAAGAAGCTTCAATTTGGTGATAGTTTTCAGGTTCCAGATAGTCATAAGTCTGAAACCAATCCCGTTGCAGATTTTCAGCATCATCGCTATAAGTATATTCTACTGAAGATAGGTCGTCATTGGTCCTATGATAAAAGGAATACGAGGCACTCAATGTTGTTTTTTCATTTGGACGAAAATCCATACCAATAAATGCATTTCCCACTTTATCGTTTCGATCTTGATCATAATCTTCGACTAATATTTCTGTGCCGCTTGGCAATAGGCTAATTCGTCTGGCATTACCAACAATACAATAATCAGCATACTGCAATCCCCCATTTCCAAAAAATGTCCAATTGTTTTTAGTTCTAGAAAAACTTCCATTGAGCTTAGAGTCTGTTGGTATCCCCACAGAAGCACTCACTTGTCCACCCCAATTTTGGACATCGTTGTCTTTTAGGATAATGTTTATAATACCAGCATTCCCTGATGCTTCATAGCGGGCTGAAGGGTTCGTTATGATCTCAACTTTTGCTATGTTGGCAGCAGGAATTCCTTGCAAGGCATTGTTATCAGCAAGCGCAGATGGTTTGCCATTGATCAATACTTTGACAGAAGTATTTCCACGTAAACTAACGATGCCATCTTCAGATACATTAATCATTGGCACGTTATCAAGTACTTCATCAGCCGTACCTCCCTGTGAGATAATATCAGCTCCAACATCAAATATTTGTTTGTCAAGTTTCAAGGTCATCCGACTTCGTTCTGCTGTAACGGTTGCTCCTTCAAGCTCCAAGGCAGAGCTGGACATTTTAATATCGCCAAGATTGTAATCAGTATTGAGTTGGATTGTTGTATCTATTGACGTATAACCTATAAATTCAAACTGAATTTTATATTGACCTTTCGGCAAACGTATTGAAAATTTTCCAGTGCTGTCTGTAATAGCTCCTGTCACCAATAATTCCTCGCTGTCAAAAGCAGAGACTGTGGCAAACTCCAATGGTTCATTAAAATCCACATCAATGATGCGTCCTGAAAGATCAACTTTAGCGAGCAAAGCACTGGCTGAAAGACTACTGGAAATTGTCAGCACCAAAAGGATAAAATAGAATCTCATAAGGGTTTAATTATTTATTAAAGAATCTGTATTAGGCTTCAGCAAAAACACCTCTCAAAATGTTAAAAAATGCTAAAAATTTGGTTTCACCATTATTTGTTATCATATTAGAGGTATAATTAAGAAATTGCTGTTATGTCTAATTTAAATAGACATAAAGGTAGTTAATTGCGTGTATT
>JAHDGP010000427.1:0-248 GCA_020627525.1 Bacteroidota bacterium | reverse complement strand
CTAATGTGATAATAAGTAAGTGGACATAAGTAATCGAGTAAATCAAAATAAATATTTTTTTTAATTTAGAAGTGGTTCGACATTCGGAAAAAAAAGTAAAGTATAGCACGGCTACGGTTTGCTTTTTTGACATTGTAAATCAAAAAAAGATAATTTTTGAACACTTGATTACTTTTGTTAGCTTACCTAAAAATAATTCTTGTTTAAGAAATAGGATGTCCTAGTTGCCAAAAAGCAAAGGAGAAAAT
>JAHDGP010000030.1 GCA_020627525.1 Bacteroidota bacterium | reverse complement strand
TAGTATAAATGCAAATAATACTCTCATTGTTATGGGGTTTTCTTGCTGTGTTGAATTTATTATATGTTCGAATATAATAAATTTGTGTGCAATTGTTGCATTTTGCTATGTGGTATAAAGGGCTTTCTCATAATGAGGTTGAAAAATAGAAGTATTTGACCAAAAGCCAACATAGTTTGATTGCTCTGCAATCATTTTAAAATAGATTCACAGCGTGATCCTATTATGTTAGTGATAAATGAATGCCCAGCTTTATTGATCTTGTAAAGTTCTCACCAATTTTAAGCGCATTAATCTCTAATTAAATCATTACATTTTTTTGAGAAAACCCTAATGTGGTATGTTAGAAGTTGTAGGTAAATAATAAATGCTCTGGATAGAAATAGTCTATAAATACTCAATCGTTAATCTGAGTATTAATCAACTCTGTGTAATTTTTTCTAAACGGTGGATTGTATTTTGTAAAAATCAGTCCAATATCTTTAGCGTAGTATTTGTATCTTGTAATCACATGGTGAAAGTCGTCATTTGCATCAAGCTTATTGTATTTATGTATACCAACTATAACCACTTCATCATATATTTGATTGTTAACAGTTACAGCGGTATCTTTTTCAATAACTGAGTATTTATCAAACTCATAAATAGTTCCTCCAGGGTAGGGTGAAGACGTTGTATCAGAATACCAAGAGGCTCCTTCTAAATCTAAGTATTTAGTATTTTCAATTAAAGTTAAATTTGTAAGACCAAAGTAAGCGTTGTTTTCATGATATTGAAATCCAGTATTTGTATATTTTAATGTTTGAAAATTTTCATCCTCAAAATGTTCATTTAGAATTACTCGATACGTTCTATTAGCAATAACGGTATCTTTCAAAATCGTTTGTCGATAATATCTATAAGTAATTGTCGAATCAGGTTCATTATCATAAAGCAGATCATTGTAAACGATTTCTGTATTTTTATATTCCCAAAAGCTATTTAAATAGAATGGTGCATAGGCTCCAATTTTGTACGGAATGGTATCCATAGCAATAACCTCACCCATTTCATTGTCATCTATAATTTGATTTTCTTCTTTGGAGCAGCTTGCGACGAAGGTGGCAATGCTCAGGATAAGAAAAAATACTTTTAAATTATGAATACTAATCAGGTCTAAATAAATATGTTTTTGTTGCATTTTTTTTGTTTAGTTTAAGAGTCGTTTCGGCTCCGCTCAACGACAGAATGCTTTATAGCTGAGCGCTGCCGAAGTTTTGTAGCTGATCTGATCCGAAGCTACTTTCTCACCAACTTCATTGTTCTCGAAAACCCATCAAATTCAATATTTACAAAGTACATTCCAGAAGCTAAAGGTGTATAAATATTTATCAAATTACTGAAGGTGTATTTGTTTTCAAAAACCACTTGACCTTTTATGTTGCAAATGCTAATATCTATTTCTTTAAAAACCTCTTTTAAATCAATGGTGAAATTACTATTGTTAGGACTTGGAAAAAGCGATAAATTATTTATCAAAATATTATTCTCTAAACCATTTCCAATTACCGCATATTCATAACATTCAGAAGTATCAATACACCCATTGTTGTCAATAACAACTGCAAAGCCTCCAATCAGGGCACCAAGTTCATATTCTTGATTGGTTTCGCCTTCAAGTGGTTCGCCATCACAATTAATCCATTGGTATTCTACATCAGTTGCATTTGCAATCAGTGTGTTTTCATTTACAACTTCAAAGGAGGTATCCACAGAGTGAATGGTTAAATCAATCGTAACTATAGAATCACATCCTGCTGCATTTGTTAATGTGTCAATGTAAATGCCACTTTCAGAAATAAGCGTTTCATTAGATAGTAAATAATAATTGCAAGCAGTTTCTGTAATCAAACTTTCTGTATTGTTAAGTGATAAATAAATGGTCAAGATAGAATCACACCCCGCGGCATTTGGTATGGTGTCCATATAAATGCCATTTTCAGTATAGGTATAATTTCCACTAGGAACAGTATAGCTTCCGCAAGCATCTTCGGAAATGGTATTACTACTATTGTTAAATGTCAAATTAATGGTTATTATGGAATCGCAGAATACGGAATTTAAAATCGTATCCATATAGGTTCCGTTTTCAGTATAGGTATAGTTCCCACTTGGCGTTGTATAGCTGTAACATGCATTTTCATCAATTGTTGCTGTGGTATTTTTGTTGGTTAATTCAATCGTAAACAAAGAGTCGCAGATTCCTTCTACTGGTAACAATTCAAAATAAGTTCCAGCTTCAGTGTAAACCGTTCCAGAAGGTCCTGTATAGCTCCCACATATTGTTGCTTGGATATCACCAGGATTAAAAAGACAATCAAATTCTACAATGTAGAATATTTTATTGTTTGCATTTATATCATTCCACTCTCCAGCAACGCCATAAAAACCAGGCTCCCAAGCAGGCCATCCAGCAAGCCCTATAGCTGCACAATGTTGCCCTTGATAGTTATCGGGTTCTTGTAGAGTGTCCTTAGAGGCACCTCCCCAATTGTTGTATAAATTATTTACTGGACTGCCATCATTTGCAGCGGCAGCACCCTGACCATTCCAAAAATTGACTCCTTCATCGTCGCCATTGCCATCCCAAAGCCAAGTACCCTCTTCTGCAAGGTCGCTTGCTCCTATCCAAACGTAAGCAATCTCTCCACCGTCATTTACTAAAGTATAAGTTTCCGAAAGTCCACTTTCTACAATAGCATTGTAAATACTTTCTTGTTCTGCCTGGCTATTTATTTCAGTCAAATATCCACCCATTTCAACAGCACAGTTTGCAGCCTCTGCCCAATTTTTTGCTTCATTGACTAGTGCGTAACTGTGATTGTCAATAAAGAAGTAGTAGTCATTTTGGTTTGTTGCACATTGTGCAATTAGAGCTTGAGTAAAAATGCAAGAAACAAAGAGGGTTATCAAGTTTGATTTTAAAAGTGTAGAGTAGTTTAGCATAGCATTATTTTTTAGATTAATCTAAAAGTTGGTAAATGTTAAAACTAAGATATAAGATAATATCTCTAATATTGACTGATTTATTCCTGAATTGATTTTTTGTTGCATTACAATGACAATCTGTATTTGTACTTCTGAATTTGTAAATGGGTTGAAAACTTGCAAAATTGATAGATTTCATTGTATTAATTGTAATTGAAATTATTTGCAATGCCAAAAAATGAAAAGGAAGTAGATAAAGGAAATTTGTATGACAGAATATTTAGAGAAAATGTTCAAGATATATTTTTACCACTTATTGAAATGGAACTAGGATTGAAATTTAAATCCTATAAAGTTCTTCAAGAAAAAATTGCTAAGACACTAGAAAGAGAGGTAGACTTTCTGTGTGAAATTATTACTGAAGACGATAATAAAGAGCTTTTACACATAGAGTTTCAGACAAAGAATGATGGTGAAATGATTTACCGTATGCAAGAATACCATGGTCTGATTTATCGAAAATACAAATTACCAATTCATCATGTAGTTGTTTATTTGGGTGAGAGCAAAACTAAAATGGTATCTTCATTGAGTGATGAAGGGGTCTTTACTGGCTTTAGTTTAATTTGTGTTAATGAACTGGATACAGAGCGTTTGTTGAGTAAGCAAGTTCCTGAAATTGTGATTATGGCATTGTTAAGTAATTATAAAAAGGAACAGGTTGAAAGTGTTTTACGTTTGATATTAAATAAACTGGAAAAAATACCTAAATCGAAAAATGCATCTGGACGATATATAAATCAATTGCTTTTGTTGTCAAAATTGTGTAATTTAGAAAAGAAAATCATCAAAACATTAGAAGATATGCCTGTATTATTAGATATAAATGACAGTGTCCTATTCAAAAGAGGAAAGCTGGAAGGAAAGACGGAAGCTATAATTGGGTTTTACAAAGAAGGCGTTGCAATTGAAATAATTGCAAAATCATTGAGTATTTCAGAGAAAAGGGTGCTGGAAATTATTGATGAATGGAAGAACAACGTTTCTAAATAAAGTTATCCCAAACTTTCTTTCAAATGTACTAATCTGAATATTTATGTTGTATGATTTGTGTAAAATCCATACCTTTTCGCCACACTTCTCATAAGCATTGTGAATGGTGCATTTTCTGTTAACATTTCCCGAATTTGGATTTCTTTCCTGTCTATTTCAACAGAATCTTTATTATCAATAGCAATTTTTCTTTCGAACATAAGGTTTACTAATTTCTTAGCTTGTCTAGCTATGGTTTCTCTAAAGCTTTCAAATTTCATTTTTGTTTTCTTGCTTCCATAGTGGCATTTTTTCAATTGCTCAATTGTGTTTTTTACTTTTTCAGATGGAATGGGGTTTGCAGGAGTAAAAACAGGTTGGTTGTAATCATATGGAAATATGTTATAAATAATTTCCGTTTCAACATCATCATTGGGATCACAAGGGTCTAAATATCCTCCAATTGGCGTTTTCTTTTTTCTTGAACCATTGCAATCTGAACAGCATAAATATAGGTTGCTCCATTTATATTTTAAACTGTCATCATCAATTTGTGTTATAAAATGATCTACCTCAAATAATTCTGGTGAGGCTTTTTTTTCTTCACAGATATAGCATTTATTTCTAAAAACAATTCCTAAGGCTGTAAGCGTTTCTTCATTTCTCCAATCATTACCAATATTAGGAATTGAATCAACATCATCTCGAAAACAATTAACCATTATTTGTTTTCATTTTTTGATCTAGAAATAAAATTAATTCATAGGCTAATTCTGGTGAAGTACTTGTAAGTTCAGCTTTTAATTTTTCTAATCCTTCTAAATCTTCTTCTGATAAATCTGATTTTGACATCAACCTTTTTGCTTGATTAATTTTTTCTGTAACTTGAATAGAGTATTCAGATTCCAAGCCAAAATGCGATTTAGAAATGACATCGTAAGAGTATCCACCCATATAATCAGTTTCTAATGTCTCACTAGAAATGTCATACACATAAGAGTTTTTATCACTTGCGCAAACTTGTGGAGAATGTGTTGCAATGATGAACTGTAATTTTGGGAAAAAACTAGTAAAGGCAGGTAGGATTTTTTCTTGTAAAGATAAGTGTAAATGCGCTTCTATTTCGTCAATTAACACAATACCAGTTGGTTCTCCTTCTACTTTATTGGTTTCTTTAAAGGCTTCAATTTGTAATAAAATTTCAGAGAATAAAGTTAAGATGCTTTTAAATCCATCTGCAATTTGATCAAAATTGGCGGTTCTCCCATCTCTAAATTCAAAGTAGAAATGCGTTTCTTTGTGATTGTGTTTTAATTTTAAAGAATCATCTTCAAATAACTGTCTAAATAAGTTTTCTAATTTTGTGAAAAAATCTTTATAAAATTTAATTTTTTCCACTTCCTCATCTGCAATTGCATAAGCTTGCTTGTCTTTCATATCAATTAAATATTGAAGAAAGTATTGGGACAGACTAATGGTTGGGTCAATGGTGGAGTTTGAGCGAAGTAGTTTTTTTTGTTTGTCTTTTAATTGGTCTAATGAAATTTCAAGATTAGCTATTTTGGTTCTATTACTTTCAATATCATTTTTTATTTTATCAATATCTCTTTTAGAGTAATGTGTAATATTTGTGTTACTATGGTGAGCATTAAATTTTTTTTCTTTTTCTTTATTTTCGGATATTAAATTTTGAATTTGCTTTTCAATATCTGAAATATTGCTTTTACAGTTGGCTATTTCTAAGCTGTTTTTCTTTAATTGATCGTTATGTTTATTTTGATTTGATAACAATGTGCTTAAGTCCAATTGTTGATTCCTCGTTGCTTTGTCGTATTTGGTGGTTCTTACCGCTGGAACAGAGATTAACAAAAAGTCGTTAGAGCCAATATTCTTATTTAGGTATAATTCAATAAAAGGGACATCATAGTTTAGTTTATTTACTTCTTCTATTAATTCATCATCGTTTAATTTTTCTTTAAGAAGATGGTAAATATTTACAGGCTCAATTCCTATTTTATACTGGTGTAATACTACATGAATACTTTTTAGCAAAGTAGATTTACCACTACCATTTTTTCCAGTGAGAATTAGGTTTTTAAATGTTGAATTGGAGTTAAGATCAATTTCAAAATTTTTCTTAACGTAATTATTATAGACAAATATACTTTGTATGTAAATTCCCATTTTTGACTTTTTATAGCAAGAGACAGCTGCTTATTACAGCTTTAACTACACAAGATATGCCAATTTTGAAATATTTACAACAGGAATAAGTAAGATTAGGCTAAATAAAAATCACCCCAACTTTTCTTTCAAAGCATACAACTGTGCTTGAAGCATTTTGATTTGTTCCTTCAATTGCGGGATTTGCTGTACGTGCGCCATTGTTTTATAAGATTCTCTAAATTCACGAGCGGGCGTGCCATTCCAAGCAGAATTTACTTTGGTAATGTTTTTTGTAACACCACTTTGCGCATTGATTTTTGAGCCTTTCGCAATCTTGATGTGTCCAACAAATCCAACCTGACCACCAATCATACAATTGGGACCAATTTCAGTACTTCCTGATATGCCTGTTTGAGCGGCTATAACAGTATTTTCCTCAATTATAACGTTATGTGCAACTTGTATAAGATTGTCTAGTTTTACACCATCTTTAATGACTGTTGAACCCATTGTTGCACGATCTACACTGCAATTTGAACCAATTTCTACGTCATTGCCAATAATTACATTACCAATTTGAGGGATTTTCTTAAAAGAACCATCTTTTTTGGGTGCAAAACCAAATCCGTCACTACCAATTACAGTACTCGCATGCAAAATACAGTTGCTCCCCACTTGACATTGATGATAAATTTTTACGCCTGTATGAACGATTGTATTTTTTCCAACCCGAACGTTGTCCCCAATATAAGCCTGTGGATGGATTTGAACGCCTTCTTCCAAGATTACATCTTTTCCGATATAAGCCAATGGACCAATATATACATCATTACCACAAATAATAGTATCGTCGTAGATAGCAGCCTGAGAGATCCCCGTTGGAGCCTTCGTAATTTGTAGATTGTATTCTTCCAATAATTTGGCAAAAGCCGCATAAGGATCGGGAACACGCACAAGGCTCGCCGCTATAGGATGCTTCAATTCTAAATTATCAGCTACAATTAATACAGAGGCTTCAGTTGTGTATAAATGATCTTCGTATTTGGGATTTGCCATAAAGCTCAAACATCCTTTTTGTGCTTGCTCTATTCTTGCAAAATTTCTTACAACTGCTTTTGGATTGCCTTCTATTGTCCCTTCTACAAAATTGGCAATTTCTTGTGCGGTAAATTCCATATATTCTATTAGGATTAACTCTCAATTCAATAGCTATTTCTACCATCAATGACCTCTAAAACGAAGCATATTGAATTAAGTAATCTGACAAAAAGCTAAGCTAAACAACCTTAATATTATCATCAAACTACTTACTTAGTAGTTAAGCGGTTACTAATTTACAATATTACCAATTTATTTCTATAATTGGTGTCATAAATCTTTTGGATAACAAAGATAATACTTTACTACTGGAGCAGATAACATTTGAATGTTCAGTTGGTCCGATGCTGTAGCAATGTCCTCTATATTCCCATTTTTATACAAGATATTGATTTGATCCTCTTTGTGTGAATAAGCACTGTTACTAGTGGAGTCCGTCAATACTAAATAGTCGATATTTTCTTCCTTTAGGTTGTATTTATCTTGTACTTTTTTTCGTATCTCATTAATATAACGGAAATTAAACGCTTCCCGTTGAAGCTCTATTTTAAAAAGTTTTCGATTTACCAACCTTTTACACAAATCTGATAAAAGCGGATCTGGGTTGTTTATCCATACTTTCATTGCTACAAAAAGGTCTGTGTCGTCCAAATTTGCAAACTGTTCCAATACTTCAGGCTTTTCCCTAAAATCTTCTACTGTCCAATCTTTGCTCATTAAAAATGCCAATGCTGGTGTGGTGTATAGTTCTTTTCCCTCTTTGTAAATTTGCTTTGCTCTCTTCAACATTTGCACCAACATAACCTCTGCACAAAGTACTGTTTTATGTAAATAAACTTGCCAGTACATCAATCGTCTTGATACAATAAATTTTTCTATTGAATAAATGCCTTTTTCTTCCACAACCAAGGTGTCATCTTTGACATTCAACATTTTGATGATTCTATCATAGCCAATCACTCCTTCATGAACTCCTGTAAAAAAGCTGTCTCTTGTCAAATAGTCCAATCGGTCCATATCCAATTGACTGGACACTAGTTGGTGTAAAAACTTTTTTGGATAACGATTTTCAAAAATTTCCAATGCCATCGAAAGTTTGCCATCCATTTCAGCATTTAATTTTTCCATAAACAAAACAGAAACCGTTTCGTGGTCTACATTTTCTAAAATGGTATGCTCCAAAGCGTGCGAAAAAGGACCATGTCCAATATCGTGGAGGAGAATAGCAATTGTCACAGCTTCACATTCTTCGTCGCTGATTTCAACACCTTTCGCTCGCAGTGTAAAGATGGCTTCTCCCATTAGATTGGTGGCTCCGAGTGCATGGTGAAACCTGGAATGTACCGCTCCAGGGTATACATAAGAACTCAAGCCTAATTGCGAAATTCTTCTCAATCTCTGAAAGTATGGATGTTCAATCAAGTCGTATATTATTTCGTGATTGATCGTTACAAATCCATAAACAGGATCATTAATTATTTTTTTCTTATTCAAAATATCAAGTTCAAATTTTCTAATTATTTTGGATAAATAATGGCATTAACCAAAATCAACCTTTCTCATATACGGCAACATTGTATTCTATATCGGTTTTGTTGACAAGTTTTCCCTTTTCACCAAAATAAAAACCAAACAACCGTTGTGCTTCATTTACTGAATCAAATTTAAAATGTGTTTGGATAATGGTTTTTTTAAATCCTTTTTGGTCCCAATAAACAAAGTCTTGTTTTGTGTTTCCAATATATTTTTCCGAAAAACTGCTAAATTCATCATCACCAGCATTGTCTACAATGAAAATTTTACTGTTTGGTTTGATTACCCGCTCAATTTCGTTTACGCCTTTGTCAATCATTTCTGTCCCCATATCAGGAAAGAAAAAAGCCCAGGTGGAGTATATTGCATCGAATATTTTATCATGAAAAGGAAGACTTTGCGCAACGCCTTTTATCCAAATAAGATCTTTGGAAGGGTCTATCATTTTAGAATCGGGTTCTAAAGCAATGATTTGACGTTGGGGATGTTGTAGTTTTTCAGCTGTATATCCATTTCCTGCTCCAATATCCAAAATTTTACCAAAAGGAAGATTGTTTTGAAGGTATTCCAAGACTTTTCCGTCTCTGTCCATACATCGTCTTTCTATTTCAAAGAGTTCTGGATTTTCACCACCATAAAACTTTATAATATCCTCTTCTTTTAATTTCATTTGGGATTTTATTAGATTAAATATCAACAACAGCAATAAAACGTGGATTTCAAATGTTAAATTGCAGAATCCTGTCAATAGATTGGGGAATAATTGTTTTTTAAGAAAAATAACACAATAAAAAATAGAATACAATATGAGCGAAAATGTGAAAATTCTTTGGGCAGATGATGAAATAGACCACTTGAAACCACAAATAATGTTTTTAGAGGCAAAAGGCTATGAAATTGTTCAGGTAACCAATGGCTATGATGCGATTGATCAGTGCCAGGAAACGAGACCTGATGTGGTTTTTCTAGATGAACAAATGCCAGGAATTGGAGGTTTAGATACTTTGACTAAAATTAAAGAAATAAATGCCAATATTCCAATAGTAATGATCACAAAAAATGAAGCGGAAGATATTATGGAGGAGGCGATTGGTTCGCAGATTACCGATTACCTTATTAAGCCAGTAAAGCCGCAACAAATTTTATTGACGCTCAAAAGAATTCTTGAAAACAAAAGACTGGTAAGTGAAAAAACAAATTCTGATTATCAGCAAGAGTTTGCCAAGTTGTTTTCTGCCATTCAAATGGGATTGGATTTTAATGAATGGATGGATATTTATAAAAAATTGACTTATTGGGAATTGAAACTTGGTGGAACGGAAGGGAAAGAAATGCTCGAAGTGATGAATATGCAAAAGAGTGAGGCCAATAATGAATTTGTCCGTTACATTGAGCGCAATTACGAAGATTGGATACATGCTGAAGACGAACGTCCAACGATGTCCCACACTTTGTTTGATGATATGATTTTTCCGAAAATGGAGGAGACCAAAGATCCTACTATTTTGGTAGTGATAGATAATTTGCGTTACGATCAATGGAAAACCATTGAGCCGATGTTGATGGAATATTTTGTTGTGGAGGAAGAAAAAATGTTTTACAGCCTTTTACCAACATCAACACAGTATAGCCGTAATGCCATCTTCTCTGGATTGACTCCTGCTGATATGTCTAAACGCTTGCCGAAGTGGTGGAAAAACGATACTGATGAGGGGGGTAAAAATATGCATGAGGAGGATTTTTTAAGAGATCAACTGAGTAGAAAAAGGAAAGAAATAAAATTTGGTTATACGAAAATTACCAACAACCACAATGGTAAAATTTTGGTAGACAATGCACATAATTTATTGAACAATGACTTGTCGGTCATCGTTTATAATTTTGTCGATATGCTTTCTCACGCCAGAACGGAAATGGAAGTGTTGAAAGAATTGGCAAGTGATGAGCCTGCCTATAGATCATTAACGAGATCGTGGTTTGATCATTCACCATTGTTTGAAGCTTTGAAGCGTATTGCTGATAAAAAATTCAAATTACTGATCACAACTGACCACGGAACGATAAGAGTACAGAATCCTATTAAAGTAATTGGAGACAAAAACACGACGACGAATTTGCGTTACAAGCACGGCAAAAACTTGAATTACGACAAAAAAGATGTTTTTGAAGTGCGTAACCCATATGCAGCAGGGCTGCCTCAACCTAATGTGAGTTCTTCATTTATTTTCTCAAAAGCCAATGACTTTTTTGTTTATCCAAACAATTACAACCACTACGTTAAGTACTATAAAGACACATTCCAGCACGGAGGGATTTCATTGGAAGAAGTGTTGATTCCGTTTGTGAGTTTGAGGACGAAGTAGGGGAGGATGAATTAAATTAACAAATATGAGATATTCAGATAATAATTTTTGGAAAAAACATAAAACAAAAAGTGCCCCATGGCTTAGAACCACAATGTTGCCTCGAATTCAAACAACCAAAAAATACTATGTTTCATCTGCTAAAATAGATATAAATACAGTGTTTTTTCTTCAATATGAAGGAAGAGGATCTCTGATTGGTACAGGCTCTTTAGCTGTTGGAATTGCAATAGACACTCAATTTAATATTGGTGTTTATACAACAGGTAGTTTAGGGTTGGGATTAACATTGGGAGCTAGTACTGGATGGACTGTTGGATTTGCTACAGCAGATAGTTTACATGAAATAAAAGGTTTGGGAATAAATGGAGGTTTATATGTGACAGCAGGAGCAGGAGGTGGATTACAAGGTGCTTGGGAGATAAACATTCCAGTAGATATTTTTGCAGAAGATGACAGCTTTGAAGATATTTATAATGCATTTGATGTTGGTGTATCGCTAGGAGTACCTATACAAGCTGGAGTTATTGGGTGTGGGTATGGTGTATATACTGATCTTTCTTGGACTCATTTTCTGGTAGAAGGCAACCTAGCAGAAATGGTTACTGTTTTAGTTAATAAAATTAAAACAATTTTTGGTGTAAATGTTACTCAAGAACAAAAAATAGGAATTGAAGATTCATTGTTTAATTTTAAGACACAAGTAAAGAAGTTAAATAGAAAATAGACCAGAGAAAGATATGAAATCCTCTTGATAGAAGAATGAACTACTTGATTTTATTTATGTAAATGCATTAAAATTTACAATTCAAATATGCTTTGTTGTACAAGGTGTTTGAGGCATTTGTCCTATGATTCTATTAACTTGATTGGAACCAACAATTTTTTACTACGTCTATTTTTATTTATAAGCCTTGAGTAAATAAAGATAAATTTTCATTAAATATATTAAAAGATTTAGTATACTAGTCAAATTCACTTTAATTATCTTATGCAAAACGTATTGACATTAATGCCTATGTGTTTCTTTCTTCTTATAATTTTTTTTAGGCTAAAAGAGAACTCTGTAGCTTTATTTGAAAAGTATGAGTTACAACCTACTAAAAAAATAGTTTGGGAGGTTCCCATTAGTGATTTAAAAAAACAAATAGAACTAACTTCCGATGAAAGAATAAAAGAAGATTTACAAAAATGTCTAAGAAATAGAAGATATACTTTGTTATCAATTTTTTTATGTTTCCTAAGTGTTTTTATAGCTGGCTTTTTCAATAGTGTTGTGTATAATTAATATGGCAACAATGGTGGCTTTTTTGAAATCATTTTTCCTGAAATACTTGCATTTTTAAAAAATCTCATTATTAAAGAGAAAGCGATTGTTTTAATTTAATTATGGTAGTTTCAAAATTTATAACTTTATCAAAAGAGCAACAGGAAGTAGTGAGTTTTACTAAGGGACCAATTCTTGTAAAAGCTGGAGCTGGAAGTGGAAAAACCAGAATCCTAACAGAACGAATTAGAAAGTTATTGGAAGTTACCCAGAGAGGAATTTTGGCGATGACATTTTCTAGTAAAGCAAGTGAAGAATTAAGAAAACGACTTTTGGTAAACCCACTGGCAAAAGATCGTTTGTTTATCTGTACGTTTTATGGGTTTTGTGAAAGTGTTTTACGAAACAATAGAAGCTATCTAGGTTTTAGTGAAATGCCTCATATTTTTGAACTTGAGAAAGACCGTCTAAAGTTAGTTGAGGAAGCGATTTTGACAACTCCTTCTTATTTTGAATTATATCAAAAAAAATCCCCCAAAGAAAGAAAGGTTAAATGTCGAAACGCACTTAGGTTTATTGCCAAAATTAAAAGGAATCTTTATTTTGAAAATAAAGCTTGCTTAGGAAATAATGAAGAAGATATAAAACTTTTTTACACAAACTATCAAGAAATACTGCAAGCTCAAAATGCAATTGATTTTGATGATTTGATTTTGTTAACATACCGTTTGTTTCTTAAAAATCCAGCTATTGCAGGTTTGTACAGAATATCATTTCCTTACATCTGTATTGATGAAGCACAAGATTTAAACACGGCACAATATCAGTTAATAAAAGTTTTGACAAATGGAGCACATAACAATGTTATGATGGTTGGCGACCCGAGCCAGTCTTTATTTGCTTATAATGATTCATTGTCAAGTTTTATGTGCGATGATTTTGTAAAAGACTTTAATCCCAAAATAGTTGAGCTTACAAAAAATTATCGTTCATCGAAGCGAGTATTAGAAGCTGCTAATAAAATAATTAAGCAAAACAATCTAGAGCCTGCTTCTTCAGAAGAAGGTCAGTTTAGTATACACCAACTTGAAAACCCTAAAGAGGAAGCTAAATGGATTTGTAAAAAAATTCAATATCTGATTAAAATGCAGGACTATTTAGAAATAGATGAAATTATAACTTATGAGAATATTGTTGTGCTGGCTAGAAATAAGTTCATTTTCCAAAATTTATTAAATGCTTTTTCTGAGCTTGATATTCCATATAATATAAATGCTCCTATGGAACCTGTAAAGTTTCAATCAACTTATGTTAATATTTTTGACCTGAAACTAAAAACTAAATTAAATTCAGCTGATGTATTACATGAAAATGAGTTGAATGATTTATTAAAAGATGAATCTTTGAAAATAGAATTAATTGCAGAAATTAAAACTGTTGTTAATAGCTTGAAAGATAATGGTGAAAATTTTATTCAATCAATAAAGATGTTATCGAAAACATTTAGTGAAAGCAATTTGGATGATTATGAAAAGTCACTAGTTTTGAATGAGCTTGAAGAGTTAGGGCGTCATTGGTTGAATTACTTGAAAAACTCTAAATTTATTTCATTGCTACAATTTAAAAACAAAATGGCACTTGGTCACACTAGAGGTCAAAAAAAAGAAAATGGCGTTACTTTGAGCACTGTTCATACAATGAAAGGGCAAGAATTTGATATTGTTTTTATAATGGGTATGGATGACTATACATTTCCTGATTATCGTGCTATAAATAAAGGAGGTGTGTATTTAACTCAAGAAAAGAACAATGCCTATGTTGCATTTACTAGAGCCAAAAGGTTTTTATACGTTACTTGGCCAGCACAACGAACGATGCCCTGGGGTGATGTTAAAAATAGATCGAGGTCCAGGTTTCTAAAGGAATTTCCCTAAATAAAAAACGGCTGTCTCAAAATTTTTTGATACACAATGGATATTCGCAAATGAAATTTATTTACTAAAAAATCTGTGTTTTATCTGTGTCATCTGTGATGAGTAAATACACCACGGATGCCACAGATATTCACAGATATTATTTAATTATTTAAATCATCAAACAAAACAATATTTACTTTATTAGAATAGGGCAGTATACGCTCTTTGCGGTACTGCACACCATTTGGGTGCTCGTAAGTGAGCTGCAAGTATTCACTATTTAATTCGTTAACAACGATAACGCCATTCTCAACAGTTACAGGTGAACCGTTAACTCTGAAATTTTTATAGTGTTTGAATTCTGGAACACCGATTAAAACGCCATTTGAATTTGATCTTTCGTCTATTGTTGCTACTGGACGATAATTCTCAAGTGTTACTTTCTGATTGTTTTCAATATTAAATTCAATCTTGATTTTATACAATCCATTTTCCTCTAAATTTATATTTATATAATTGGGGTAATTGTCTTGGATATAGGTCGAAACATCTGTTGAGGTGTTAACCAAATTCACATTGATGCTGCCACGAACAGTTGTTTGGGGAGGATTGACTTCTGGTTCGATCTTAATATTTTCTGCATATATTGTCTTTCCATTCCAGTCTGTAATGGTCAATCTACCTCCTGTTCCATTTCTTTTGTATCGATTCTTTATTGGTAACTCAGATCCAACTTGTTTGCCATATTCCACCCAACTTTCACCGTTTTCAAAAATGTCTACTAGGTAAAATAAGTTTCTGTTTTGAGTGTAGTTAGAGTTAAAGTAGAATTCTATTCTTTCAAAAACTCTTGGACCTTTCACCAGTTCTCCACTAAATATTTTCTGGCTTTCTAACCAGTCTTTGGTTGCTTCCCCTTCTATTCTGGAATTTGGCAAAAATGCTCTTGTTAGGATTTCCATGTAAATTTCTTTTCTGGTATAGACTGACAACATTCTATCAAATTCTCCAGAGTTTAGCAACCAAGCATAATAATTATACATCCAAGATATGTTGTTTGGATTTGTTTTAATTAGTTTTGAAAATGCAGTTGCTGCTAAACCGTATAAAGACCTGGTTACGGAATTTTCTCCTTGAATCAAATAA
Organism: Bacteroidota bacterium; assembly: GCA_020627525.1. Lineage (GTDB taxonomy): Bacteria > Bacteroidota > Bacteroidia > Chitinophagales > UBA2359 > JAHDGP01. The sequence goes on along the minus strand of JAHDGP010000030.1, from coordinate 5,269 downwards.
AAAAAGTTGACATTGTTTGCAAGGTAGCTTTTGTTTTGAATATCGTAAATATTGTGCTTCCATAAGCTGGAGTAAATTGTTGGGTCTGATTGCGCAGCAAAATCCCTCCCTGCCCATTCAGCTAAACCTTCTTCCATCCACGAGTGGGTTGGATCATAATTCCAAAATTCATCTACAGTAAACCAAACGGGACACCACCAGGCGTGGAATAATTCGTGCGCCAATAAACGCTCATCAACTTCCGGACCAACACGCATTTCATAACCGTCTTTAAGGACAATGGCATAATTTGCATCTACTAGTTTGGTTACTGTCAATGGGACATCAGTCATTGGATTGCCATATCTTATTTTAAAATAATTAATGATTCTATCCAATTTTTCTTGTAGAGCATATTTTTCTTCTGTAGTCCAAGGAGGAGCAGTTGGTACTGCAATATCTGTTACATTCCATCCATAGCGCATGTTGAAATCATACCTCATTTGATAGGTGGTATGTTTTACATCCCTTTTAGCAATAGAAACATTTTCCATTTTGATACTGGCAGACCTGGATGTTGTTCCATCTGAATTTTGCGAAGTAGCATATACCTCTACATTTATGGGTGTATTAAAATCAGTTATTCCTAGCCCTATGGGAGCGGGAGCACCAGGTGTAAAGAAAGGTGTAGACCTGTTGTGTGCACGTAATCCCTGAAACTTCAATTGTTTGTCACCTTGCGTAATTCTAAATACGAAACCTGTTGCGTTTATTCCATTGTGGTGAAATTTAAATCCAACAAAATAAGGTGAATGAATTGTTGGAATAATGACAGATGGTGCTGCAATTGAGCTGTCTTCTAAGTCACTGGTTTGAGGTGGATCAAATGTTTCTATGCATACTCCGTGTTGTCCTGAACAAACATGTATGTGGTCGTTTTGGTGATCTAGTGGTTGTGTCATTTTATGTTTTTTTGAATTTATTATTAGAATGTGAATTTTATTGAAATGCTATTTTCAGTTAAAAAGAAAATCCTTTCGCTTTTAAATCTTCTAAAACTCTTTTTATTAAAATGCCCCTGTTGGCTGGTCTGTTTTCACCTTGTTCGTTTATTTGTAACCCACCATTAACCCCTAAATCGTTTCTGCCTGCATGGTGTAACGCAATTACTTTCCATTCTTGATTAAATACAGGCGATCCGCTAGAGCCTCCTTTGGTATCAGCTATATAAAACAAATATTGTTTCCATACGCTGATTATTTTATCAGGCATTGCCATTTTCATTGGTCTGCCTTCTGGGTGTTGAATAATGTTTACTTTATCGCCAATTTGCGGATCAGAAAAATTGTCTAATTTTAAATAGCCCCAATGTGCGATTGGTATGTTTTTATTCTCAACTACTTTTACCAAGGCATAGTCTAGTTCTTCAAATGGACTGCCTAAATAAAATGTAGGATCAAATGTATATTCACAAGTCCTTTGAGGATATCCATTTGCATCTATTTTAAAATTAAATATTGCTTTTGCTCTTGCTGCACTTTCTTTAGAGGATATAACATGATTATTGGTCAATAAATATCCGCCCTTTAAAAGAAAACCAGAACCAGCAGAATTCGGCAGTAACACTTTACATACGCTTCTAGATGCTTTTAATGCTTTTTCTAACCAATTAATATCAAGTAACTCGTCTTTGCCAATAATTTTTTCTAACTCTTTATTATCGGGTATTTCTATATTTAGATTATCTTCCGAGTCGATGCTTTTATTTATAGCATCAATAGTCGCCTTTAATTGTTGTTTGTCATCAATTCCATCAATTAAACTGGTTAGTGCAACATTAATTCTTGCTGTTTCGACCCTAAAAGGCTCTTCATACAATTGACCACTTTCTCTTTCTCTTTTTAACCTATGGTATCTGCCTGATAAATTAATAAATTGATTGTAAAAGTCGGTAGAAATTTGTTCTGCGATTTTTTCTAATTGTTCTAATGCTTTTGCTGTGTCCCCAACTTTAATAAAAGACTTAAGTTGGTTTATTACGTATTTATTTATTTTTTGCATAGGGGATTAATTGTAAAATGTTGAATATTTGTGTTAAAACAATAAGTGATCAGACCAATTTGAAAACCATTAAATCAGATTTCAAAGTAGTGACAATCAAGATTTTTTAAAAAAAACTGTTCATACAAGTTAATTTGATCTTATCACTTTTAAATAATTAAGTTTGTAATATTCCATATTAACCTAGAGGTTAATAAATTATATTCTTCAAAAGAAATGGTGTTTAGAATTTTAAATTGTTTTTCAATTTGAATATATTGTGCATTTAATGCAATCGCTTGTTTTTTAGTAGAAGGATTATTTGAATTAACTAAAATTTTTAAAGCACTCTTTATCTTACTGTCTTTTATTAACTTCAACAAGACCTCTTGATTGTTTTTATTAGTATTGTTTTTGCTAGTATCGTTATCTGGAACTTGATGAAATCCCAAATAATGAAGCATCAACATGGCAAACAGTGTAATATGACTCATTCCTGCAATAGTCCCCAATATCCAATTTGTAATTACAATACTGGTATCATTGTTTTTTATTAGAGATTTAATTTTTAAAATACCATATTTCTCTATTGCTTTTATTTTACTTCCAGCATTATTCTCAACCTGTCTTAAAGAGGCGTCTGGGAAAAGCGGAAAATAAACTTTTTCAATTTTTGTTCCATCATTATAAGACACAATTTGATTTTGGTATACCAGATAATATGAAAAATTCAATATTGCCGCAATAGTGTAGAAATAAACATAAACTTTTAGTTTACGCCCAATTCTTTTTTGAAATAATAATCCACGAAACCTCCAAGTGTAGAATAAAAATGGAATAACACTTAGACAATAAACAGCATAATATAAGTATGTGTAATGTACGGGCGGAGCTATAAAATAAGCAATACCAAACATTACAATTACAGATATTAAAAGACATATTTTCCCTAAGGTAAATCCCATTGAGTAGTAATTGAAGTTTCTTTGTTAGAATAAAAATGAGCTATTAATACTAACCAAAGGTTTCTCCGTGAAAAATCACGTTCCTAGCAGAATTTTGGGCAGATATTGATAATAAATCAAACTCACAGGCGCACATTGATGGTGAAAATGACGTAATTTCCTGATGAATTCAATTGTTTATAGTAATGCTGTTTTGTCATTAACCATTTTCAAGCAAATGGTAATTAATTAGTTTAAACCTAATTTTGAAATAGATTATTTATATTATTTATTTCTGAAAAGTGTGTTTTGATGTTGCCTTGAATATAAAATTAAATTATTTTTTTCAAATAATCAATTATATTAATAAAAATAATTGATTGTTTGTTGTAAATCAATAAAATAGATTGTACTTACTGTATTAATATGAATAATCGAATTTTAGTTCAATAAACTTTACATAACTGTGGCAGGGTAAATTAAATTTAAGAATTTAAACCCTTGTCTATATAAAATCATTTTTTTCTCGACACTAGATAGACACCGAATAGAATGAAAATTAGTCCGATTAAATGATTCCAACCTATGGATTCCCCATCCATAACGCCCCAAAACGTTGCAACAATTGGAATTAAATAAGTGACACTGGATGAAAATAATGCATTTGTACGCTGGGTGAGATTGAAGAAAATAACGTTGGCCATTGCTGTACTAAATATAGCTAAAAGAACAATGTAAAAAAATGCAATTGGTCCTTGATCATGTTCAAAAAATCGGATGTGAACATCAGAAGAAAGCAGGTAAATAAGAGCAATTGGAGCAGAGCTCAAAAAAGCAGCCAGAGTTAGGGCAAGTGGTGGAATATTTTGAGCATATTTTTTAATGGTGTTGGTACTTATTGCGTAAAGTACACCTGTCATTAAAATAAAAATAATGTAATAATTTATACTTACTCCTGTGCCAATGCTGTCTGAAAATATGAGAAAAAATGCGCCAAACAAACCCGCAATTATGCCGATGAGTTTGTTTTTGCTAAAGACTGTCCCAAAGAACAATATTCCTAGAATAAATACATGCAAAGGGACAAGTGTGTTGATCATTGCTGCCAATGCCGAATCGACTTGGGTTTGTGCCAATGGAAAAAGAAAAGCTGGAATGGCAGTTCCAATCCATCCAACAACAAAAATGGGTAAAATGTCTCTTTTTTTGAGGAGTTTGAGTTGTTTGAATGCAATCGGAAACAAAACCAAGGTTGATATAACTATACGCAGTGTACCTACTTGTAATGGCGCATAAACTTCTACACCTTTTTTCATCAAAATAAAAGAACTTCCCCATACGACTGCTATTGTAATCAGCATAGCAAAATTGTATATCTTATCTTTTTCCATAAGGAGAATGGTGCTTTTCTGTTTTTGTGATAAAGGTACCGTTTGTAATCAATAAGAAGAGTTTCCTTTATGGAGATGTACAATTAGTGACATAAGTTTTGCTTAAAACTCCCAAGCAACCATGTTTTTCACCACTTTCAATGAAATTGTTTTCTTACTAGACAATTTCTTGCCAAAGTATTTCTGTATAAGGTAGTCAATCGCTGGATCAATCCATTCAGAACTTTCTTCGTCTTTGTTTTTATAAAGCAAGCAAATTTTATATAGATTTGCCAATTCCTCAAAAAAGTATTTTGCATTTAACTGCATTTCATCAGAAGGCATTTCTTGTATTTTACTGGAAAATAGTTGCAGTTCTTTTTGCTTTTGAATCAATATTTCATCATCAACATTTTCAAGAATGTCACTTATTTCATCAAACAAAATAATCAGCCCTTTAGATTTAAATGCAGCACGAAGCATATCTAGTGTCATTATATTACTGGCTCCTTCCCAAATGGGTAAAACCAATGCATCCCGCAAATATTTTGGAATGATACTTTCTTCAATATAAGCAATGCCTCCTATCGCCTCCATCGCTTCTCTACAAGCATAAACAGCATCGTTCGCTGTTTCTTTTTTAAGCATAGGAGTTAATATTCTAACCAACTCTGTTTCTTTCTCATCGCCATTGTCTGCCGCATCTAATGCTTGAATCGTTCGCCAGCAAAAATAAAAATTCGCTTGGTGAAGCGCTGCCAATTCTGCTATTTTATCTCTCACCAATGAATGCTCTAAAGTGGTTTTTCCAAAAGTTTTTCTGTAGGATAAATATTCAAAAGCTTCTACTAAAACTCGACGAATGATGCCACTGGCTGTTACGGAATTATACAGTCTGGAGAGATTGATCATTTCGGTCATAATGCTAAAACCTTG
>JAHDGP010000426.1 GCA_020627525.1 Bacteroidota bacterium | reverse complement strand
ACATTCAAGGAGAAATAAATTTAATACGATAAGATTATGAAGAGTTTAAAAGTATTAATTCTATTATTACTTGTTTTACCTGTGGTGCTAAATGCACAGGAACATAGGAAGCAAAAAGAGTTGGGGATAACTAGCCAAAATCTAACGCTCGAAAACTTTGGTATTACTTACAAGTTTGGAAAACCTGCTGCCATGTGGAGAATAAATGCCTTAACCATAAGAGGGCTCTCTGATGAATTTGGTTTTAGTGAATTTAGTTTGAAAAGAGAAAAAACAAACCAAAGCATAACTATCGGAATTGGAAGGGAGTATAGGAAAAAAATAAATGATGATTTTGAATTTAGATATGGTCTTGATGTATCTTTTGGTTATTCGAAATTTAAAAGTGAACAATCCAATGAAGATTTTTCAGACCAAAATAGAATTATAGAGCAAGATGCTTTTTCACCAAAAGTTAACATGATCGTCGGTATAAATTATGTTTTTAAAAATAACATTGTTATTGGACTGGAAGTTTTGCCAGGCTTTCAATACAGATATTCCACGGCAACGAGAATTAACAATACTGAAGAAGAAAAACAAGAGAGTAATGTATTTCAATTTGGCATAGGTAATGATATTGGAATGCTCTCATTGGCGTATAGGTTCTAAACATCTCTAATTGTTGCTATGCGTCATTTGTTTTTTCAATCTATTATGCATTTTACTTATTAATATAATGAGTGTTACAAATTATTTATAAATTGATCGTTTAAATTAAATATTGGTAAAGAGTTTATGAGAAGTTATGAATCATAATTATTAATAAAATAGTTTGAAAAAGTAAACAATTGATACTAAAATTTGATGGTGTTTTTGTCTATTAAAGTATTGATTGTTATGTGTTTAGGAAAGTGTTGTTTTGTCTTTGTTGTGAAAAACAAACTACAAAACAACGTTTTTGTGTTTGTAAATCTTTATAGTACCCATCTATATTTGAGCATATTTAAAATTGAAATTCTGTAAAAATGAATTTGTTTAACTTTTTTATACAGTTTCATTGGGATGAAAATTTCAGTTTTAATTTTTCAGGAATTACTTAGATTTTGCGCAAAACCTCAGTTGATCTTTTTACTTTTTTAAGTAGAAATCGAAAAAGTACAAAGCTACTTACCAGTTGTTATAGAAAATGAGTTGAAAAAGGCGATTGTTGATTTTGATAGAGCCGATAAAATTGTTGCTTCCAAAAATACTCGCAACGCAATTGCCAATGGTCCAAGAGTTGCTTTATTAAATAGTTCTTCAGTCACATCAACATTGACATTCAATTCTAAGGTCCTTCAGGGAAATATTAGCGTCAACCTATATGATGCGAACGGAAACTTAGTAAAAGCCATTACAGAAAATGAATTCATAAACAATGGTAACTTTAAATACAACATTGATAAGAACGATTTAGCAAGTGGCATTTATATCATTCAACTCCAATACATTTCAGAAAAAAATAATTTTACAGAAACTTTGAAATTGCCCGTATTATAATTTTTTAGATAATTGAATTTTATCCACTGGGAGATTAAATTATCTCTCAGTGGATTCTTGAACAAAGTTTTGTTTTTTTAATCCTGATACGTTTATCATACAAGCAATTTGGGTTATTTAAAATAATATGTGCTCAAAAACAGACTAGCTTACACAATTCAAAATTATAATACATTTAATTGATAATCAAGTGTTTGGATTTGGTTTGAAAATTATTGAATGTCACAAAATAGAGACGAGACCTTTACAATTTTGTGGTTGACATTACTTTTCAAGCTACTGTATATTTGAAGAAATTATTTGCAACAAATGGTTTTTGCGCAAAACCAGTATTGATGGTATATATTTATTAAGTGAAATATAATTTGTATTAACAGCTTTTTGAGCCTACAAAAAGAGATGTTCTTCTATAATTAAATGGACCGATTCTATCATTTTTAATTAAATGATGTAAAGGTCGATTGCTGAAAAACCTATTAAAATAGAGTAAGCGATAATAATTCTTTAATGGAAAGTAAAAATTAAGATGAGATTTTCTTGTCTGTATTTATTGATCCATTAAATAAATAATTTAATTATGTTAAAATATAATGTCACACTTTTAAGCACATTGCTTATTATTTTTTATTCGTTGAGTATAAATGCTCAAACCGAAATTGGAGGTACTCCATTCAGTTTTACCAAAGAATTTCAAAATCAATTTGTGAAAGAGTCATTGGTAGCGAAAACACTGCAAAAGCCAGATGTAGAAAAAGCATTAAAAGAGGATCAATATTTAAAAGTATATCGTGATGGCTTAAATATACCAACAAATCTAAATTTGAATAATTCTGGTAAATGGATTGAACTACCCAATGGAGACCGTATTTGGAGGTTGAAAATCACTTCACCTGATGCAAAATTTCTAACCTGTACTATGACTGATTTTTATTTACCAGATGAAAGCCTTTTGTATATTTATAATGAAGATAAAAGTAAAGTAAAAGGAGGCTATTCAAGTTTCAATAATAAAACCTCTGGAAATTTTATTTTTTCTCCAATAGAAGGCAACACCATAATTTTAGAATATTACGAACCTGTTCAGGTAAACAAATTGGGAAAATTTAACATTGATAAAGTAATTTATGGATACAAAGTTGCTGAGGAAAATAACAATAAAAATGCTGTATGTGCTTATGAAAATGTAAATTGCGAAAGTAAAGTTACTTATGAACGTCATGGAGTTGTTATGATAAGAATTCCAGTACCTGGTGGAACTGGTCTTTGTTCAGGGTCAATGATCAATAATACAAATGAAGATAAAACACCCTATGTTTTATCTGCTGCTCATTGCTTTTGCCCCAATATTGTAGGTACTATAAATTTAGATAATATTATTTTTGACTTTAACTATGCTGAATCATGTAGTGGAACACCATTAACATCATACAGCATTACCGGGTGTCAACAAATAGTATCGGATGATTCTGTAGATGCAACATTATTGGAGTTAAGCCAACAAATTCCAACAAATAAATTAATGCAATACAATGGTTGGGACCGTTCAAGTACTATTCCGCCAAACAGTCATGGAGTTCATCACCCTGTGGGAATGTACAAAAAAGTTTCAGTTGAAAATGACCCAAGTACAATTTATACTGGTCCAAATTTCTGTGGAGGATCTACAGTTACAGATGGTCACTTTATTAATGATTTGGATTATGGAGCTATAACTGGTGGTTCATCTGGAAGTCCACTGTTTAATACTGCCCATAGAATTATAGCAGTGCAAAGTGGGACAACAGATCCTGCATATACACCTCTAACTCCAAACCCTGTTTGCGGAGGAGTTTTTTATGGAA
>JAHDGP010000425.1 GCA_020627525.1 Bacteroidota bacterium | reverse complement strand
AGTGCCTTTACAACTACCTGAAAATCGAAATTTCTTTTTGCAAATTCAATTACATCCAACATCAAACTAATAGATCTGGATTTATCAACCTGATAAACATCGAATGCTATTTCAAACAATACAGAACCATTGAAGCCTGTTTTGTAATCATTGTAATTTGTATTTGGACTTACTGCTTTCAAAAATTTACACTTATCATAACAAAATTATTAACATACGTATATAATCAATTACGTGAGTGTAGTGTGTTTCCATAGGGGTAACATAGACTGAGAACTATGTGCGTTAAACTAAGATAATATAAAAATGTTAAAAAATGAAATTTATGAAACATTTATCATATTAAATATTTGTAAATTTTAGTTATTTAAATAAAATTTCAAAATTTACGTAAATTATAACACGTATCAGTCCGTGCTGTTACAATTATTCAAGCAAAAAATCAACAATTATTTTATCCATGGCGTCTGGGTTTTCAACATTATTATTACCTAATATTTACTGCCAAAACCCTCTTTTTGTTACAGGTTACATATTAAAGGCTTTAATTTAAACTCATATTTATATTAACATAATACAAAAACAGGATTTGCGTTGGGATAAATGTTGAAATTTTACTTTCAAAATTCGTTGATTTTAAACATTTCACGTGATTTGTATTAATCTTTGCAGCAATTTATCTATCAAAACAGGTAACTTTGAAAAAAATCTTAAAACAATGAAAACCACTCAAATAATTAGATCAACTGCCCTCCTTCTGGTAGTATGTTTTGCTTTGTCAGCCTGCACAAAAGTTCCAATAACAAACAGACGACAGGTTAATCTTTTACCTGAAAGTACCTTGATTGGAATGAGCTTAGACACCTATAATGGTTATTTAAAAGAATATCCTGTTATAAAAAAAGGAGCGGATTATCAAAAAATTCAAAATACTGGTAAACGGATTTCAAAGGCGGTTGAGGCTTTTTTAGGAAGTGGTAGAGCTTCTAAGAGAGTTAAAAACTTTCAGTGGGAGTTTAATTTATTAGAAGATGATAAAAATATTAATGCCTTTGCCTTACCTGGTGGAAAAGTTGTATTCCTTTCTGGTATTATGCCTATCTGCAAAACTGAAGAAGGAGTTGCTGTTGTAATGAGCCACGAAATTGCCCATGCTATTGCACGACATGGAAATGAAAGAGTAAGTTCTGGTCTCGCTGTTCAACTTGGAGGAATTGGACTTGGAGCAGCTTTGGGAAGCAAGCCTGCCCAAACTCAAAATATATTCAATCAAGCCTATGGTGTAACTTCCAGTTTGGGCATGTTGAGTTTTTCAAGAAAACACGAATCTGAGGCTGATAAAATGGGTATTGTTTTTATGGCGATGGCTGGATATGATCCAAATGAGGCTGTTGATTTTTGGTCTAGAATGAAAGCTACTGGTGGCGATGCTCCTGCTGAGTTTCTCAGCACACATCCTAGTCATGAAACAAGGATAAAAGACCTTAAAGAGTTTATGCCAGAGGCTATGAAATATTACAAAGGACCAGGAAAGACCAATTCTACTGGTAAGAAAACTGATGGTAAAACGAAAGTTGTAAAACCAAATTCTTCAAATTCAGGAAATACGAATTCCAATAATGGCAAAGTAAAAACTACAAAACCTAAGTCTGGTACCACTAGTCCAACACCAAATAAGAAAAAAGTATTGAAGCCTAAAAAGGGCGGATTGTAATTTATATAAATCAATCCTTGTTCCCCATTCTCCATTTGGTTTAATATTTGCTTTTAAACAATCAGTAAGATTATAAAACTTGTGGTTGAATAACAGCTAGTGACTATTCGGTTCAATAAATCTTGTGGTTAAATATCTGAATAATAGCTAAGTGACCACGCGGTTCAATAAACCGTGTGGTTAATAGCAGAAGTTTATTTGGTAAAAAAACATACCCTAATAATTAAATATGAAAATTAATAACAAACCCTTTCGTTCCATTTGGGTACATCCCGAAGACTCTAAAGTCGTTCAAATAATTGATCAACGGTACCTTCCACATCAACTAATCATCAATGATTTAAAAACAGTTGAAGAAGCGGCACACGCGATCAAAGAGATGCTTGTACGTGGTGCGCCGTTAATTGGAGCAACAGCCGCATACGGAATGTACTTCGCTTGTTTGGAAGCGCAATCTGCTACAAATGTAGAGGAATACATTGAAATTGCAGCAAATCAGTTAATGGAAACCCGACCGACTGCGATTAATCTACAATGGGCTTTAAATAGACAGACAAATGCAATAAAGTCTGCAAAAAATTTGGAAGATAAAATTGCAATAGCTTTTAAAACAGCTAATGATATTTGTGATGAAGATGTAGATATTTGTAAAAAGATCGGAGAATTTGGATTGCCATTGATTGAAAAATTAAGCAAAGAAAAAAATGGGGCTCCTGTAAATATATTAACCCATTGCAATGCTGGATGGATAGCCACTGTCGATTGGGGAACAGCAACTTCACCAATTTACCAAGCACATGATAAAGGCATCGCTGTTCATGTATGGGTAGATGAGACCCGTCCAAGAAATCAAGGTGCCAGATTGACGGCTTGGGAATTGGGAGAACACGGTATCCCCCACTCTGTCATTGTTGACAATGTTGGAGGACATTTAATGCAACACGGAATGGTTGATATGTGTATTGTCGGAACAGACCGAACAACCTATACTGGTGATGTAGCCAACAAAATAGGTACCTATCTAAAAGCACTGGCTGCTCACGATAATGGCGTTCCGTTTTATGTCGCCCTACCCTCTACTACCATTGACTGGGAATGTAAAGACGGTTTTACGATTCCGATAGAACAGAGGGATAGTAAAGAGGTAACTCTCATTCAAGGCTTGCATGAAAATGAAATTAAAAAAGTACAATTGACACCTGATAAAAGCAATGCCGCCAATTATGCATTTGATGTAACACCTGCAAGGTTGGTTACTGCGCTTATTACTGAAAAGGGCATTTGTGATGCAAGTGAAGATGGGATATTGAAACTGTTTCCAGAAAAGCACTTCGACTATGCTCAGTGACGCACTTCGACTATGCTCAGTGACGCACTTCGACTATGCTCAATGTCCGGTTTGTCAGGAATTAAAGCTGATTGATAATGCCACTCCTTCGGAGTTTTTAAATGGATCATAACATTTGTGCCATTACACTGTCAGCCCTTCAGGCTTTTTAGAGATCTTTTACTTAAATAAACAACATTGATTGAAGCATTGTCAGCCCTTCAGGCTTTTTAGAGATCTTTTACTTAAATAAACAACATTGATTGAAGCATTGTCAGCCCTTCAGGCTTTTTAGAGATCTTTTACTTAAATAAACAACATTGATTG
>JAHDGP010000424.1 GCA_020627525.1 Bacteroidota bacterium | reverse complement strand
TAAAACTTGCCATATTGTCCAGTAAAATCTTCATGATGCAAATGTAACCAATCATATAAGGCCAATTTTCCATCCAAAACCTCATTGTCATAAACTACTTCATAGGGAATTTCGGCATAGGTCAATACCAATGTCACCGCATCATCCCAAGGTTGAACTTCCTCGCCTTTTTGATTGACGGTTGGTGTGTAAACGGCAACTTTCGGAGCGACCTCTAACTTTATCACGTCTTTATTTTCTTCTGGGTCAGCAATATCTGCTACGATCTTATTGTACTTTGCATCAGGGACTACTTCATAAGTAATTCCTCTTGTGATGCATTCATCTTCAAACAAAATATTATGTCGAAAAGCAAAACTTCCACCTCGGTAATTGAGCAACCAAAAAGCCTCCACTTCTTTGTCCAAAATCCAATACGTTACTCCATAAGCTTTTAGGTGATTTTTTTGTTTTTCATCCATTGGCAGGATGATGTAAGCCGCTTGAGATTCATAAACTCCAAAAGCCAAAAAGACCAATAATAAGATTATTTTTTTCATACTAAATGATTACAATGAAAAGGAATATTTCCACAAATGGGAACACAAAAATTATGCTTAAAATGGATTAAGCCATTTATTTTACAATAATAACGTCGTTTTTGTAAAAAAGATTGAGTTTAACAGGAAATTAACGAGATAAGGCCTTTATTCAAAAAAAAAGCGCAGTTATGATATAACTACGCCTAACTAACAATAACCTGTCAATTTTATTTCAAAATTCTAATTGGCCTTTTCAAATTTTAAAATTTGCGGTGGTTGGTTTTTAGGAAAAACCTGTAGGAAATAATAACCCGCAGTTAAGGTAGTTAAATCTATTGTTGATGTTTCAACAGGGAATTGCCTTTGCAATTGCATTTCCATATCAAAAAGCATCATTTCTTCAATGACAACATTTTTTGTTTCTATTTCTATAAAATCCATTGATGGATTAGGATAAAGTTTTATCGAGGAATCTGAAGCTGCCTTTGGTTTATAATGCAAAATTTGATCGGTATAATCAATATGGAGCATTTTCATTTTCCAAATTAAACAAACACCATCTGAATTCGGGAAACAACACCTTTTAGCTTTTTCTTTCACCCAAACAGGAGCCATTTGATCAATCTCAATTTCTTCTGTTTCGCTAAGGATGAGGTTTTCATCTAATTCTAATGCTTCAATAGCTTCCTTATTTGTCTTTAAGATCTGCCTTTTTCCCCATTCTCCATCCTCATTTTGAAAATCGACAATGGCATAAACAGGTTGAATTCTATCTACAGCATTTTGTATTGGATCTAGTTGACCCATCAAAATTATGGGGAGTAAACACAACACTAAAAGTCCAATTTTCTTCATTTTCACTTGGTATTTATATTATTTAGATGGATTTAGGACTGCAAAGGTTGTCAGTTGACCAAAAAATAGGTTTAAAAATTCTATTTTTGACACTTGTCAGAAAAATTGGTAAGATATGTGTACAAATTATACACCTGACATTTGGTGGAAAGCAGTTTTGTGCCTTTGTTTCTGTGTGATTACAATAACTGGGTTTGGGCAACGAATACTTTTTTCGGAAGGTTATATTGTAAAATTTCAAGGAGACACCTTATACGGAAAGATACGTTATAGCACTCCTGCCCTTCGATCGGCCAAAGTCATTTTCAAACAGGAAGGGTATGATGAACGAGTTGTTTATCGTCCTTTTCAGATAAAAGGCTATTTTGTAGAAGAGCAGTATTACGAATCTCGCATTTATGACATTCATCCTTCGTTATCCTATGGGCTGGGTGTTTTTATGCAACGTTTAAATGAAGATAATGCTCCTGTAAAACTCTATCAATATTGGAATACTGATCGAGAACGAGGTTTTACACAAACCTTTTTGCATCGTGAAGGGGAACCTTTATTGGAAATACAGGTTTTAAAGTTCAAAAAGCAAGTGGCTCAATTTTTAAAAGATTGCCCTGAAATAAATACTTCTTTTTTAAAGGGCAAATACAACAAAAGGCATTTGCGAAGCATTGTTGACAAATACAATGTTTGGAAAAAAAATCAGTTATAAAATAGAAATTATTTAACCCTTAATCTAATACTTTGGATACAATAAGTTTTCAATACCCCATTTGGTTCATCGCCTTTTGCTTATTACTCGGGCTTGTTTACGCCTTTATATTGTATTTCCGAGATAAGACTTTTATTGAACAACCGAATTGGTTAAAATGGTTAATGGGCTTTCTTCGCTTTGGCTTAGTTAGTTTGTTAAGTATGTTACTCCTTTCTCCTCTCATCAAAAGTTTTACTCAACAAGTAACCAAACCAGTCATTGTTGTCGCTCAAGACAACTCCGAATCTATGGCTATTGCGCTAAAAAATGATAGCTCTCAATTTAAGACTGATTTTAGTAAAATGTTAGATGAGCTGCAAGAAGGGTTTGAAATCAAGACCTACTCTTTTGGCAATGAAGTGAGGGATGGGTTAGACTTCTCCTACAAGGATAAAGTGAGTAATCTTTCCGAAATGATCCATCAAGTACATGATTTATATGGAGATCAAAATCTTGGTGCTGTAATCATGGCTACAGATGGTATTTATAATGAAGGGAGCAACCCTATTTATGCTGGTGCAAAATTAAATGCTCCATTTTATACAGTTGCGCTTGGAGATACGACTCCTAGAAAAGATTTAACCCTCAAAAAGGTTTATCACAATAAAATAGCCTACCTCGGAGATCGATTTAGTTTACAAGTAGATATTTCTGCACAGAACTGTACAGGAACAAATTCTTCTTTAAATGTCTTTAAATTAGAAGGCGGACAGCCTAGAAAGCTACAATCTGTTCCTGTCAATATTTCTAATAATGATTTCTTTAAAACACAGGAAATTATTTTAGATGCTAACAGTGCAGGAGTACAACGTTATCGCCTTAGTATGACGAAAGTAAATGGCGAAGTTTCTACGATTAATAACACAAAAGATATTTTCATTGAAGTGTTGGATGCTCGGCAGAAAATTTTGATTGTCGCCAACGCCCCACATCCAGATATTGCAGCTTTAAAATCCATTATTGATAATAATAAAAATTATCAGCTAACAGTAGAATATGCAGATCGACAAAAAACACCTGTTGCTGGATATGATTTTGTGATTTTACATCAATTACCAAGTGCAAAAAATCCTGTTGCCAATATTTTAAAAACTATAAAAGATCGCAAAATCCCTCGCTTATATGTTGTAGGGACGCAATCATCAATGAATGCTTTGAGTTCCCAACAATCTATTATAAAATTAAATGGTGATGGTCGAAACACAGACGATGTTCAAGGAACAATTGACAGTCGATTTAATTTATTCACCCTAGAAGATAA
>JAHDGP010000029.1:16616-21043 GCA_020627525.1 Bacteroidota bacterium | reverse complement strand
TTAAATATTTTGAAATTAAGTGTATAAAAATTTGTTAAATGATCAATTTAATCCTTTACAATACCCCAAATAAAAACGAGTTGGAATCAAAGAATCAGCTTTTAAGCGATAAATATATTCTCCATTTATAATCAAAGTGTCATTCAAACTATGTGGAATCTCGGTATCAAAATCAAGTAATAAGGTATCTCCCGATTTAGTGTAATTACCAGTATAAAAATCATCAAAGAGAAATGCTCCTGTCCAATGAATATCAAATTTCCCATTTTCTCTTAACTTAAAAGTCGATTGGTTCTGTGTTCCTTCATAACATGCACGAAAAACTACTTGCCCGTATATCTTGTCAAGATTAATTTTAAGTGGATTAAAAATTCCGTCCAAAAGAAAAACAGTCATTATTAAAAACGGAATAAATAGTTTTAAAGTCCAGTTTTTTCGTTGTTTAATCAGTCTGATTATTTCAATTATTATTTTAACAATCAACCAGATAAATAAAATTGCAATCCCTAGTAAAAACAACACATTCCAAAACCCACCAGGATTTCGTTCCCAAATCGGTTGCAACCTTATCAATCCTACAAATAGAATCGAAACAATTAGTGATATTTTCAAGCTTCTTGTCATATTATAAGTCGAATAGAAAACCCTTCTAATTTTTCATAATTAGAATAGCACTGTGAATTAATTTTATAGCTTTGTAAGTATTCATTTAATTCAATTTTTCATATTTCAAACCTGGTCCATCACATTGCTCCCAATTACTAAAAAATATATTTTCAGATTTAAAATGCATTTCTTCTTATAGAGTTTCGGAATAACAAGTTCCAATAATGTCATTCTCACTTTCATAAATAAACTCTAATAAATTTTCATTAGAAGAATTAATAAGTTTGTAAGTTCCAGAAACTTCCGTTAGGGCTCCATTTCTTTCTCTAGACTTTTTAAATGTTCCATCTGTATTCAACAAATAGAATTCTTGCCATTCCATTTCAGAACCAGTTGTTTCTGAATTTGGAATACTTCCAGTCATTTGAGTAAGACTCCATTGTCCTTCATAATTTTTCAGTGAATTTTGATCATCCTTTGAACAGGAAAAAAGCGTAGTTATTAATATAAATATGGCACTTAGTTTTTTCATAAAATTTGAATATTTAGAGCAAATAAGTAAGTGGTAAGATCAAATTAACACACACAAATAACTTTCACAAAAAACTGATTATCAAAACTTTGAATTATATTTTGATGGTTATTAAATTGGTCTTATCACTTATTAACAGTTTAAACAAATCTCAGCATCAATTTTCTTGAATCAAACTTATCTAATCACGGATAGCTTTAATATTGAAGTATCAGCTCCATCATCTATTACTATAAAATAAACACCTGAAATAATATTTTTGTTCAGTGACATTGCATAGTCTGTTCCATAGAAATAATCATTCTGCATAAGTTTTCCATGGCTGTTGTAAACAGCGATGTTGTGAAAACCCAATGTTGAATGTTTTATATTAACGATGTCCGAAGCGGGGTTTGGATAAATATTAAACTGTATTGCTTCAAAACTTTCAATTCCTGAACCAAGGTCTTTTACTTCGAATGATTTTGTAGCGGAACATTTCGAAAAAATATCAATGACTGTTACTTCATAAACACCTGGTGATAGATCATTGATTATTTGTGTTGTTTCACCTGTACTCCAACTGACTTCAAATCTATCAAAGGAGTTATTAAGCATTAGATTTATGGAACCTGTTGTTGAATCATCATAGTCTATAACTTCTGCATTTATTTCTGGACTATTATAAACTATTATAAATTCTGGTTTAGAAATCGTTACAGAATCTTCCTCATTAAAAATAGTCAAACTGGCATCATAAATTCCTCCACCTACATACTTGACCTTTGGATTTTGTTTTGTACTTACTTCAGGGATTCCACCTGGGAAGCTCCAACTATAGTTTGTTGCGCCACCAACTGAATTATCAACATATTGTATATCAACAGTATCACAACCTTCTCTGATATCAGATTCAAAATTAGGTATCAATGCACTTTCTATACAAAACAAAACGGAATCTGCATTTGTAAACTCTCCACCTGATCCAAGTAACTCTGTTCCGTTTCTAGTAATATTAAAATATCCATCACCAAAAGTACCGCAACAAATACCATCTTCATATTCATCATAAATAACAAACTTATAACAGCCTGGACCAAGACAATAATCAAATGTATTCAGACTGGCTTTTATCATTCCAAAAACAAAATAAAGTTGTTCACCATTTTCATCAAAAATTGCAAAACTTGTTTCTGTAGGAAAATCATCGGTCAATACTTCAACCAATATTTCATCTCCTTGAATAACATTTATTTCGGTTGCATTTATATTATTCTGAACATTTTGATCAACCTTGCCATTTAGGCTATTTAGTTGTACTTCTATTATGTGTTCACCAAAACCAATATTTATATCTCCCAATTCAGTTATTAAAGTATCATAGCAAGATTTTATAATTAGATTTTTATTAATACGCTGAACCTCCTCTCCATCTACGAATATTGAAAAATCAACATTATTTACTTCTTCAGTTCCAAGGTTTTTAATTTCAATATCAGGATTAAAACTACCAGAACAAAAATCTCTTCCACTTTCAATATTCCATAAGACTATTGCAGCATCCAATTCATAAACAGGACTGTCAATTCCATTTAATGTTATTTGACCAGTATTTGATGGATCTAACCAATCTTTTAGCCTTTGCGTTTTTTGAATACCAGTATCCCAAGCATAAAAAAACTTACCAAATGAGTCTCCATCAGTTGTTGCTGAACAAGAAGCATCGCCACCAGATAAATTTCCTATATATAAACCATTAGAATCAAAAATTCCACAACCAGAAGAACCACCTTCGGTGGTTCCGTTTTCCCATTCAGATACAAACCAATGTGTTTCCTTATCTAAATTATAGAAGTCTTGACCCATAAGTTCTCCAGTTGTGTTAAATGATATTTTCTTCACATCGCCACTTGGATGGTGAATTACAGCTTGAGTTCCCGGAACGGATTCCGCTCTGTTCCACCCTGTAAAATGCACATTGTAATCGGGAGGAGGAGCACAACTCAATTCTAAAAGTAAAAAATCTGATTCTGGAAAATACGCTACCAACCTTGCACCTGAAACTGTTTGATTGAGTGGTCCATTTACATTGTCGCATTCAGGGCTTTCATAGTTAAACACAAACAACCAATTTTCCAAAGCTGCTGCTTCAAAATCTGTCAACGCTCCGTCGAAATCTTTGTCCAAACAATGCAAAGAAGTTAGAAAGTAAGGACGACCATCATTGTTTGTATTGTTGATTAAGGTTCCTGAGCATATTCTAGAGTTTCCGTTTAGTATCATCCCTATTGATCTTTTCACTTCTTGATAAGTAGTTGTATTTGGACAATTTACATTTACATTACATGAGCCTGAATCTCCAAATCCCTTATAGGTTCTAAAAAAATCTTTTATACTATGTGTAACTTTCGAAATACTAATAATTCCTTTTCCTATTACATTTGCTGGTTCATAATATTCTAAAATGCACTCTTCTCCTTCAACTAGACCAGTCGAAAATTTTCCATAAGGTTTATTATTAGCATTTGTAAATGCTCCTAATACTTGTGAACCGTCTTTATTATACAAAAACAGTTTTCCACCTATTGGCATATAAAAATCATCATAACACAAATTGACTGACATTGCACCTTGTGAGTATACTTTCAATCTCCAGACACGATCTCCATTTTCTAAATACTCCCATTTACCTGCATTCTCCAAACTCAAGTTCACTTCGAATGTATTTCCATAAGCAATTTGCTCCTCGTTGTCTTTGCTGCCCTTTTCAAAATTTTCAATCGTTTTTTCGAAATTGAAATCTGGCATTTTAACCGAAGCTACATCTTGAGATAGCTCATTGTTAAATGAATAAGGAATGCCTCCATTGGCTATTTGTGCATTTGAACAAAGCGAGAAAGCGAAGAGTGCTATAACTAATATGAAGAGTATCTTTTTTTCCATAATTGCTTTTTTAAAGCATAAATAAACTGTTTATATCTCAGTGACAGAATCAACTATTGATTCCATCATTTTATCTTTTTTACTGTATTTAATTTTATATCCTGATGCAATGCATTCAAAACTTCGATCATGAAATGTAAAAATATAATGCTCATATACTCTTCCATCATGCGAAAATTCTGAGATTGTATTATATCTATCTTCAATTTCAGCTATCCATGTTGAAGCAGCAACTTTTTGAAACTCATACTCCTGTAGCCCTTTTGAGCCTAGTGGATGAAGTCCAATTTTATTTTCATCAGGCATACCCATTTTAAACTCAAAGCAATGGTCAAATTTTACAGAACAAATTTTACTATCATCGGTG
>JAHDGP010000029.1:2141-16516 GCA_020627525.1 Bacteroidota bacterium | reverse complement strand
ACAACTATATGTTCACTTGCTAAAACTGTAGGACTAGGAGCACCTATATCGCAAACAGGAAATTCATCAAGTACTATTATTTCATCCATAATTATAAAATCATTAGAAGTTACTTAGAATTAATAAATTTTAAAAGGGCTTTCTCATAAAAATGGTTGGAAAACACCAATATTAAACCTAAAGTAAATATAGTTTGATTGCTCTGTAATCATTTTAAAAAGAATCGCAGTGTGATCCATTTATGTTGGTGATAATTAATTAAGTGTCAAACATTATTGATCTTGTATAGATCGCACCAATTTCAAATGCATTAAATGCTAAATAAAATCACTATATTTTCTTTGAGAAAATTCTTTAAATTTAAATACATACTGTAACAAATTCACAATTCTGACAAACTTCTTACATTGGTATAACGAAAATATTTGTCATAAGTATTGATATAAAATAAAAAAAGGCACTTACACTCCCTATACGGAAACATAAGTGCCTTGTATTTTTTAGAAAAAACTTTACTTATTTTCCATCTTATCTATGGCATTCATATAGTCAGTAAATTCCTTTTTAACGACAGGTGCTAATAAAAACAAACCAATCATATTAGGGAATAACATTGCAAAAATCATTGCATCTGAAAAGTCAATAACCGCTCCCAAACTTGCTGAGGCACCGATTACTACGAAGACACAGAACAAAAACTTGTATACATACTCTACTGCTTTTGATCTTCCAAACAAGTAAGACCAAGCTTGGTATCCATAGTATGACCATGAAATCATTGTTGAAAAGGCGAATAAAATTACTGCTCCTGTTAAGATATATGGAAAGAATGGAATAGCAGATGAAAAAGCGGTAGAAGTTGCAACTACACCATCTGGCACTTTATCACCATAAGTCATTATATCTCCATTGAAGTTTGTAATAACAATAACCAATGCTGTCATTGTACAAACAACCACTGTATCAATAAAAGGCTCTAACAATGCTACCAAACCTTCACTGGCTGCATATTTCGTTTTTACTGCTGAATGCGCAATAGAGGCCGAACCAATACCCGCTTCATTTGAGAAGGCAGCACGTCTAAATCCTTGAATCATCACTCCAATAAAACCACCCGTAATTCCTTCTGCTGAAAAGGCTCCTCCTATAATTGCACTAACTGCTTTTGGAATCATAGCTGCATTCAATGCCAATACAATAATGGCAGATCCAACATAAATAGCTACCATAAATGGTACAATCTTATCAGTTACTTTCGCAATACTTTTGATTCCTCCAATGATTACAATTCCTACTAAAATAGCCATTATTAAACCAAATAGCCATCCATAACTACCTGTAATTCCAGAAACTTTGGCAAACATTTGATAAGCTTGATTGGATTGAAACATATTGCCTCCACCAAAAGATCCACCAATACACATTATTGCAAAAAAGACAGCCAAAATTTTACCAATGAAGCCTAAACCTTTTTCTTCAAGACCTTTATTTAAGTAGTACATTGGACCACCATAAACGGTTCCGTCCTCTGCTATTTCACGATATTTTACACCAAGCGTACATTCCGTAAATTTGGAAGCCATTCCGATCAAACCAGCAATGATCATCCAGAAAGTTGCCCCTGGTCCACCAAGTGACAATGCTACGGCTACACCAGCGATGTTTCCTAAACCTACCGTTCCAGAGAGCGCGGCCGTTAATGCTTGGAAATGTGATACCTCTCCGTCGTGTCCTTCTATCCTAATTGTATCGGGATTATCTCCGTCGACAGATGATACCGACTTTTCATATAAATCTGTACTTCCACCTGCTTCTAAGTCATCATATTTTCCTCTAATAATGTTTATGGATGTTCCGAAATTACGGAAATTGACAAATTTGAAATAGACAGTAAAATATATTGCACCTAATAATAGGATGATTAATACGATTGGAACTCCGACTTCTCCAATTGTTATGGAGTAAAAAACAGTTTCTACTATTGGAGCGGTTGCTGTTCCAAACCATTCGTTAATTCGTTGATCAATTGAAAGCTCTTGTGCATTTTGAGCGTTAATTGTTTGAACACCAAATAACAACATGGAGGTCAAACAAAACAGAATTCTGTTCATAATAATAATAAGTTAGTGAATAATTTCATCTATGGTATAAATAGTTCAATTTTTAAATAAGTGATACATTGCCTTCCTTCACCTCTGCATAAAAAAATAATTGCCTTTAAATAAGGCTGAAGTTGGAATCATTGCCTTGAGCATGTAAAAACACCTTGCTTAAATTTTCAATTACCTAAAACCTAAATCACATGTGTCATAGGAACAGTACATAAAGCAAAAAATTGCTTATTTTACTACATACCACTTTGCAAATTCCATAATTATGCCAAAGCTAGTAAGAAGCAGTTTGATTGTTCTAATGCTAAATTTAATATTAAATACCTAATGTAATAGGATTTTGAACAGAAAGTCTTAGAAATGAAAGACTAAATTGTGGTTTTATGTATTAAAAAGCCGCTAAATCTATAGATTTAGCGGCTTTTTAATTATAAGTTTTTACGATTCTTTTTCTTTTTGGAAAATTTTGGGCAGTCGCACTTTTTATAGACAGAACAACTACTTAGAGACAAAGAACCTATCAATAAAAGGGATAGGAGAACTTTGGGTTTAATTAAATACTTCAACATTTTCTTCGTTTTCTATTTTTGTTAATTGGCTTTCATTTTGCTCGTCAACCTCTGTAAACTCAGGACACATGTCGCATCTTTGTTTTTTGAAAGCAGCGCAGCTGCTTGAAAAAATCAAAAAACAAACTGTTAATAAACAAACGGAGCCTTTTATAAAATTTGATTTCATGACTTAAATTATATTTCAACAACGAAAAAACTATAAAATTAAGTCTTTTCATTTGACTTTTTAACAATCGAATTGTTTAATTTTCGTTAAACCTACGAGGTTTTGGAAACCTCGTAGGTTTAAAAACGAAAAAATTAATCCTTTAAAATTTAAATCAAAGCCGCCTCGCACCATTGAATCCTGTAAAAAATATATTAATAACCATCCTCAATTGGGGTTTAGGACATGCTGCCCGAATGATTCCAATCATTGACTTTCTTGTTAAAAAGGAAGATGTTGAGGTCATTCTGGCAAGCGACGGGAGGGCGTTGCGATTACTTGAAGAAGAATATCCGCAACTGAAAACTGTTGAGCTTGTTTCTTATGATGTAATTTACAGTGAATCAGAAAGTATGTTTGTCTCTATGTCTAAGCAAACACCAAAGTTCTTGAGCAACATTAGTAAAGAACATAATCAAATTCAAAAAATCATTGATGAGCTGGAAATCACTGCTTTAATTTCAGATAACCGATATGGAACTTGGTCTAAAAAAATTCCTTGTATTTTTATCACTCATCAAATTTTCATTCAAATTCCTAGTCATCTCAAAATACTCAATCCGATTGTTCATAAACTCAATCACTATTTTATAAATAAATATGATGAGTGTTGGATTCCTGATTTTTCTGGATCGAATAACCTGTCTGGTGATTTGGCACACAAAAAAACATTGTCCGAAAAAAAATTCAAGTTTATTGGTCCGCTTTCAAGGCTTAAGCCGTCAACTGTTAATAACTCAAACAAATCTGATAAAATCTTAATACTTTTATCTGGTCCTGAGCCGCATCGCTCAGTTTTGGAAAAAATCTTAACAGAACAAGCATTGAAAACGGATAAACAATTTGTTATGGTTTGTGGAGAAACAAATAAACCTAAATCCGTACAAAAGATTAAGAACATTGAAAAAATAAGTTTTGCGACTAGTAAAGAAATACAAAATCATTTTGACAATTCTAATCTCGTTATTTGTAGAGCTGGATATAGCAGTATAATGGATTTGGTTAAGACTGGTAAAAAAGCAATGTTGATACCAACAGAAGGTCAAACAGAACAAGAGTACCTCGCCAAATATTTAAACAATAATAATGTTTATTACATGAATAATCAAAATTGTATTAATTTGAAATCGGATTTAGAAAAGACCAAACAATACACTGGTTTGCTTATTGAATCTCTTAATGATACATTTGAAAAAATCATTACTGAGTTTTTGGCAAACTTAAAAATTAAAACTTAATTTTGATTCCCCGAAAACTTTATAGTAATTACACACCAATTTAAGATATTATTTACAAAATGATAAATACCGAAAACCTAATAGACTATTTAAGTCCTGTCAAAATTGAAAACATTATTGATATAAAAAAACTGAATATTAATCAGTTGGGGAATCAAATAAGTTTTTTTAATGGTCAAAACAACGATTTAAGTCAATTCGATATTGGGATAATAGGTATGCAATCTAATCATTCTAGTCCCTCAAAATTAAATGCTGCTGATAAAGTGAGGCAAGAATTGTATCAACTTTTTTCTTGGACGGATAATATAAAAGTTATTGATCTTGGAAATGTAAATCAAGGAAATTCGATTAATGACTCCGTTATCGCCTTCGAAACTGTTTTAAAAGATTTGCTCGCCCAAAATTTGTTTTGCTTAATTATAGGAGACGACCAAGATTTGAGTTATTACCAATACAAGGCATATGAAGAATTAAATCAAAAAATCAATGTTGTTGTGATGGATGAGAAAATTGATATTGACGATCATTTTGACCTTACATCTAAAAATCAATCTTACATAAACAAAATATTTGCTCACAAACCTAGTCACTTATTCAATTATATTCAAGTTGCCTATCAAAATTTTCTTGTCAACCCTTACCAAGTTGAACTATTGAGGAAAAAGTCTTTTGAATGTTATCGCTTGGGATATGTATTGGAAAATATGAAAAGAGTGGAGCCTATCTTGCGTAATGCAGATATGCTTTCGATGGATATTTCTTCTATAAAATATTCAGATGCACCTGGTCAGAAAAATCACTCCCCAAATGGTTTTTCTGCTCACGACGTATGTAGAATCGGACGCTATGCTGGTTTGAGTGATACACTTTCGAGTTTGGGTTTTTATGAATATTTCACAGAAAATGACACAAAAGGTTTGACAGCCCAAGTTATTGCACAAGGCATTTGGCACTTTATTGGTGGATATTATGAACGCAACCCTGAAGATCCTACAATCTACAATTCGGATAACCTTAGATACAATGTTAATATTACAGATAAGGGGGAAGAAATAGTATTTCATAAAAGTAAAAGAACTGGACGTTGGTGGATGCAAGTTCCATTGGTGCACAATGACGAACAACCTTTTGTTCTTGTGCCTTGTTCTGAAGAAGAATACAATACAGCTTGCAAGCGAGAAATTCCAGACCGTTGGCTAAAAGCTTTAATGAAATATTCTCAATAACCTTTAAACAGTTTTGTCTTTTTAATGAAATTTTAACGGTTTCTTACTGAGTTGCTAAGAGTATCTTTGGATGATTATTTGTATCTTTCATAAAAAAATGCTCCGTACGCCCATTCCAGTTATCCTTTTATTTGTTTCGATAATATCTTTCGCTCAGAACAATCAATTAAGCATAAAACAAATTATGCAAGGTTCTGACTTTATCGGTCACCTGCCTAACAATCCTTTTTGGTCTGACGATGGCTCAACTATTTATTTCAACTGGAATCCCGAAAAAGCAGAAACTGATTCTTTATACTCTTTTTCTTTGATTGATAAAAAAATTGTCAAAGTTTCAGCCGAAGAAAGAAAGCTCGCCTTGCGTCCACTTGGTGAAGACAATTACAGTGAAAATAGAACAAAAAAAATACACGCTAAAGATGGTGATGTTTTCATTCAAGATTTAGCCAATAAATCTTCATTTCAAGTTACCAATACCAATTCAAATGAAAGCAACCCGAAGTTTCTAAACGACAACTCAACTGTTTTATTCACCCAAGATAAAAATCTTTTTACTTTAGATCTAAATTCAGGATCAATTGATCAAATAACAAATTTCAAAAAGGGTTACAAAAAATCAAATGTCTTTATCAAAAATGATCAGCAGCAATTTCTAGCAGAGGAGGAATTAGAGTTGATGGATTTCCTCAAAAGAAAAAAAGAAAAAAAAGAGAATCAAAAAAAAGTACAAGAGTCCCAAAAATCAGAAGACAAAGACATCTTTTATTTTGGTGATAAAGACATTTACAACATTGAACTAAATCCAAGTCAAAAATTTGTAACTTTTCAATTAGAAGAGAGAAATGAAAATAACAAAAGAACCTATGTTCCAAGTTATGTAACTGAATCTGGCTATACTAAAGACCTCCCCGCTAGATCTAATGTAGGCAGAAAGGATTCTGAATTTGAGTTAGGGGTATACAACATTGAAAACGACACTACACTAATTTTCTCAACGGAAAACCTTCCTGGCATTTACAACCACCCAGAATTTGCTAAAAGCGAACGCTCAGATACTGAAGTAAAACAAACTTATATTTCAAAACCCAAATGGTCTAAAGACGGAAACCAAGCAATTGCTATCATTCAGTCTAGTGACAACAAAGATCGTTGGGTTGTCTTGTTAGACTGTGAAAAAGGCACACTAAAATCTCTCGACCATCAACACAACAATGCTTGGATTGGAGGACCTGGTATTTCGCAATGGTATGGCTATGTTCCCAACAGTAGCTGGGGATGGTTACCTGACAATAAAACAGTTTGGTTTCAATCACAAGATTCAGGCTGGTCTCATATTTACACATTAAATGTAGAATCGAAAAAAAAGAAGCAGTTAACCAAAGGTAAGTATGAAGTTTTCAATCCATTTATTTCTAAAGATAAACAGCACTGGTATTTTACAGCAAGTAAAGAAAACACCTCTGAAAGACATTTTTATAAAATGCCAATAAAAGGTGGTAAGCCAATAAAAATAACCAAACTCGAAGGCAACAACGAGGTGAAACTATCTCCAGATGAAAAACACTTACTCATCAGACATTCTTTTTCTAATAAACCCTGGGAGTTGTTTTATCAAAAAAATGACCCAGATGCAAATGCTGAGCAAATTACATTTTCATTAAATGATGATTTTAAAAAATACGATTGGAGAATTCCAGAATTGGTCGATATAAAATCAAGAGACGGCAAGTCTATAAAAGCACGTCTGTATAAGCCTGAGAATAAAGGAAACGAAAGTCCCGCAGTCGTATTTGTTCACGGAGCTGGCTACTTGCAAAACGCTCATAAATGGTGGAGTGATTATTACAGAGAATATATGTTTCACAATATTTTAGTGGACAATGGTTACACCGTCCTCGACATCGACTACCGAGGCAGCGCAGGTTATGGCTCCGAATGGCGAACAGACATCTATCGACATATGGGCGGAAAAGATTTAAATGATCATATTGATGCTGCAAAATATTTGGTAGACGAACTCAATATTGACCCTGATAAAATTGGAATATACGGAGGATCTTATGGTGGATTCATTGTTCTTATGGCACTGTTTAATAGTCCTGAAACTTTTGCTTGTGGCGCTGCGCTTAGATCAGTTACTGATTGGTCACACTACAATCATTCATACACTTCAAACAGATTAAACATACCGCATTTAGACAGTATTGCCTATCGCCAAAGTTCTCCCATTTATTTTGCGAAAGGACTGGAAAAACCATTGCTTATTTGCCATGGTATGATAGATGTAAATGTTCATTACCAAGATGTTGTTCGTCTGGCTCAACGCTTTATCGAATTGGGCAAAGAAGATTGGGAGCTTGCTGTTTATCCATTGGAAGGACACAGCTTTACAGAACCCGAAAGCTGGACCGATGAGTACACTAGAATTTTCAAATTATTTGAAGAACACTTGAAATAACCCAATATATCTATGAAGCTTTCCATTATCAAATATTAAAGAAAATGAATAAAATAGTAGTTGAAAAAAACGATGAGGATGAACTTCCAATATTATCAAAATATTAATTTGAATTAAAAAAATATTAACAAAAGCGAATAAAAAGTGGATTTAAATGGTCTATTTTGTAGTAAAATTTTATTAAATAGAGCTTTTCCAATATAAGCTTCTACAAAATATAACATTGATGTTTAAATTTTCTAATTTAATATTTGCCATTTTATGCCTTGGTTTTTCCAATGCGATTGGGCAAGACTTACCACAAGAAATGCGTTTTTCAGAAGATGGTAAAATGTTGCTCACGGGTGGCAACCCAACGGAGGGTCTTTATGATGAATCTCAAGTTCGGACCATTTCATTAAATTTTGATCAAGCCAATTACTGGGCGCAAATGACCAATAATTATGAAGATGGTATAGACATTCCTGCTACTATGACAGTTGATGGGATTGCTTATGATAGTGTAGGGGTTCGATTCAAAGGTGCAACCTCTTATTTCAGAAATGATACAGAAAAAAAATCTTTCAACATCTCATTAGACTATGTTAACAAACAAGATTTAATGGGTTATAAAACACTGAATCTCAATTGCAATTTTGATGATGAATCTGCAATTAGAGAAGTTTTATTCAATCACATTGGTAGACAATATAGCCCAAGTTTGAAATCTAATTTTGTTAATTTAGAAATCAATGGCGAAAATTGGGGACCTTATGCAAACGTTCAACAGCTCAACGGAGATTATCTGAAAGAGTGGTTTTTGAGTAATGACGGATCAAGAATTAGAGCTTTAGACCCTAACTTCACACCAGGTCAAGGTGGTGGTCCTGGCGGCGGCGGTCCCCCTGGTGGTGGTCCAGGAGGCGGTCCTCCTGGCGGTGGTGGTCAATTCGGAACGGGTGTTTCTACGCTAAATTACTTAGGGGATGACATCGCAGAATATGAAGAAAATTATACAATGAAAAGTTCAAAACTTGACAATCCCTGGGAGGCTTTGATTACAGCGTGTGAAAAACTAAACACCCTGCCTTTAGATCAAATTGTTGATTCGTTGGATCAATACATTGATGTAGACAAAGCTTTGTGGTTTTTAGCGCACGAAATTGTTTTGACAGATGAGGACAGTTACGTTTGGAAAGGTGGAATGGATTATTACGTTTACACTGAAGTCGAAACGAACAGAATTATTCCTTTAGAATATGATGGTAACAGTGCTATGCTTCCTGACTTTTATAATTGGAGCCCTTTTTACAATGAGGACAATGAAGACTACCCTTTGATGAATATTTTATTTGCTGTTCCAGAGTTGCGCCAACGCTACTTGGCACATGTAAGAACTATTTTGAATGAATATTTAATACAAGAAGAAGTTGAAGCCACTATTGATGGATACGTTTCACAATTGGATCAATTGGTACAAAATGATCCTAAAAAGATGTACTCGCATCAGCAATTTTTAAATGGAATCGAAGAAGTAAAAGAATTTATTACAAACAGAAGAAATTTCTTATTGCAAAACGGTGAAGTGAATGCAGAAGGTTGTCAAATAAAAAATGTCACCTACTCAAGCAACGGCGAAGCATTTGTAAACCCCACAAAAGATGAAACAGTTATTGTTACGGCAACTATTGAATCCAATGATGGAGTTGATAAAGTTTGGTTGTACCACGGAGCAGGTTTTGTCGGAGCCTTTTCAAAAGTGCCCATGTTCGACGATGGAACCAATAATGATGAAACAGCTAATGACGGCATTTACACAGGTGAAATTCCAACTTATGAAATGGGTACTTACGTTCGTTATTATGTAGAAGCCATCGCTGACAATGATGCCAAAACTGCTACCTACGAACCGCAAGGAGCACAATACGATGTTTTTATTTACAGAGTTGAAATTGAGCTGAACATTGCAGAAGAATCAGACATTGTCATCAATGAACTTATGGCATCTAATGACACCATTGTAGCAGACGAAGCAGGTGAGTATGATGATTGGTTTGAATTATACAATACCAGTGATACAGACATAGATATTAGTGGCTATTTCCTGACAGACAAAATTGACAACTTAGACAAATGGGAACTGCCTGAAGGAACAGTTATAAAAGCGAATGACTACTTAGTAGTTTGGGCAGATGA
Organism: Bacteroidota bacterium; assembly: GCA_020627525.1. Lineage (GTDB taxonomy): Bacteria > Bacteroidota > Bacteroidia > Chitinophagales > UBA2359 > JAHDGP01. Next base: position 6,528 of record JAHDGP010000029.1, on the reverse strand, counting down.
AGACAGCAGTCAAGGTCCATTGCATGCTAATTTTAAATTATCTGCAAATGGTGAAATATTGATATTGCTTGATCCAGATTTTACTGTTATGGATGAAGTATCATTTGGTCCACAACAAACGGATACTAGTTATGCAAGGTCTCCAAATGGCACTGGTGAATTTGTAGAGCAAGCAGCAACCTTCGCTGCAAACAATGATGGAGACGATCCTATGGGTACAGGTACAATTGAAAACACAGCAATAAATGCAATTTCTATTTATCCAAATCCAGCAAAAAACATTATTTATTTAAAGAGTTTACCAATCGAAATGGTACCTATTTGGATTACCGATCCAAATGGAAAGAAAACTTGGCAAGGCACATTCAATGGCAGTTTACAAATAGATGTTTCAGGATGGTCTAAAGGCATTTATTTTATTTCTGTAAATGGCTCTACTCAAAAACTGATTATTGGGGAATAAATTATTCTTTAGGGACAGAGAATTAATAACTGCTCCTTAATAATCATTATTACAAAAAAACGGCAAGGAAAAAATTTCCTTGCCGTTTTTTATTTAAACTCTGAACAGCAATTAAACGTTAATTTTATTTGCACTATAATTTATTAAGATTAAATTGCGTTTAGATTAAAATCCTAATTGTGAAAACTAAAAATTCTTTTACTTTTATAATTTTTAGTTTAATGAAATACTGTGATTACGATCACCTAAACGATGTTGTTGACTACATTGTTAATGAAATGAACGTTAATAAAAACGCAAGAGTGACAGCTCAAATCGCTGAATTAAATGCTTGGAGTGGCTTGGATTTTATAACCTTGTCAAATCCATTGACTGCTTCCTATACAACCTCGAAGAAGAGTGTACATAAAGTAAAAGCTATGTACTTGTGGTATCATATGGTTAAATCGGGAGCCGATTGGGACCATAAAAAGTATATTTTTGATAATTTTGACGAATGGACTTGCAATAAGTCAAATCCTGCGAAAAAATATAATTTTGATATTTGGTCTAATGTTCATTATGGCTATATTGGTAAATGTTGTGGTTTTGAAGAATGGACATTGTTAAGCGTAGCACAAATCAAAGATGGGACTTCCGAAATAAATTTTTCTTGGGAAAATCATTTTTATGATAAAGTAGAGTTTGATTTTTCAGATATTAACTCTATTATATCTCCAATACCTGATTTTGATATTCCTACCTATTTTGATGATCCCAAAGACAATCATGCTATACAAATTGGATTTCGGCTGTACAACAAATATAATAGTACACTCACACGTCAGAATCTGCTTGATGAATTGAATAATGCCGAAACTTATTTTAGACCCTTAAGTACTGCACCATGCGAACACAGCCATTAACTCTACTACCTTTAACCATTATCATTCTATTTACCATTTTCTCTTGCGGAGAATGGAACCCTGACGCTCCAACAGATCAAGAACTTATAAACGCATTTCAGCAAAATGAAGCAAAGTTTGAGCAATTAGCTGATATTTTAGAGTCCATTTATATTTATGAGCCAATTACATTGAAATACTTAACTTCTGCACCTGTGACGAAAATAGATTCCATAAAGTATTTATTAAATGAAAACAATCTTGCTATTGCTAGAATAGTTGGAAGAAGGGGCAAATGTCCCTGTATCCAACTCTTAAGTTACTCTGGAAAGTTAGGACATCAAAAACTTGAAATGGGTTATACTATTAAGCAAAACAAGTGCTCTACTAATGTTTTAGTTGAAGATAATCAAAAAATGATTGATGTTGCAAAACAATTCGTTAGAAAGGGTAGCAGAGCAACACATAAAAAAATCATAAACGACAAATGGGATATTTTTATTAGAACAGATAGTTGAAAGTATTATGCGAAAACAGTCATTAGTATTATTTCTATTTCTTCTAATTATTTTGTTCTTTGTATTCCCCTGTGGAGTATGGAACCCTGACGCTCCAACAGACCAAGAACTTATAAATGCATTTCGCCAAAATGAAGAAGAGTTTGAGCAATTAGCTGATTTGTTAGAGTCTATCTATATTTATGAGCCGATTACACTTAATCAATTGCCTGCTAAACCCATAAATAAAATTGATTCGATTAGGTATTTTCTTAAAAAAAACAATCTAATCAATGCAAGAATATATGGTAGACAAGGAAAGTGCCCTTGTATCCTACTTCAACAATATACAGGAATACTAGGTAGACAAAAGCTTGAGATATATTATATGATTAAGAAAAACAAATGTGCGCCTGAACCCATTGTTGGCAATACAGAAGAATTAATTGATGTTGCGAAAAAAATTGTTAAAAATGATGATCGTGCAACTCTGAGAAAAACAATTAATGATAAGTGGGATATTTTTATTAGAACTGAATAGCACAAGCTTGTTTCGTTATCAAAGCTATACAGCTAACTGCTAAATTTCTTATATTTGACTCAATGTCAAATCAAATTTCAAGCAAACAATCTTACGATCTCAAAACCGCTACTTCTTTTGTAATAGCAAGTATGGTTGGCGTAGGAGTATTTACTTCGTTGGGCTATCAACTTCAAAGTACTGACACCGTTTTCTCCATTATGCTCCTTTGGATTCTTGGAGGAATCGCTGCCTTTACTGGTGCCATGAGCTACGTCGCCCTCGCAATGGTTCTCCCGAGATCTGGCGGGGAATATCATTACCTAAGCAAAATTTATGGTCCCGCACTAGGGTATATAACGGGCTTACTCACTGTCATCGTTGGTTTTTCCGCACCCATCGCAGCGAGTGCAATGGCGCTGGACAGTTACGCAGGCAATCTGTTTTCATTTTCCATTGGCTCCTTCTCGCTTTGGGGATTGTCTTGTATTTTTCTGGTATCGCTCATTCACCTTTTGGATGTAAAAAAAGGAGGTGATTTCAATTTCATTTTTACAGCAATAAAAGTGCTATTAATCATTGCTTTCATTTTTGTTGGATTGTTTTTTGCCGATCATCAAACACTTAACCTGACACCTTCGTCAAAAGATACAAACCTCATTTTGAGCAGTGGCTTTGGCGTTTCACTCGTTTATGTCACCTATTCCTATACAGGTTGGAATGCAGCCGTATACGTTCTTGATGAAATCAAAAATCCCAAACGAAATATTCCGCTAGCCATCTTAGCAGGAACCAGTATTGTAACTGTCATTTACATCCTAATTAATTTCGTATTCCTCTACACCACTCCAATGGATGAAATTGCTGGCAAAATAGATGTTGCCGATATTGCTGGACAAAGAATTTTTGGCCCACTTGGTGCCAAACTCATTAGTGGTCTAATTGCATTTGGATTAATCTCTACCATTAGCTCAATGATTGTCTCTGCTTCAAGAGTTATAAAGCGAATGGGAGAAGATTATCGTCTGCTAAATATTTTCACAAAAACATCTAAAAACAATGTGCCATATTTCGCTCTTTTATTCATTTCAGGCTTGGCACTTTTATTTATCCTTACCTTTACCTTTAAAGCAGTAATCGAATTTGCAGGTTTCATTCTGAGCTTTTTCGGTCTGTTCACTGTTTTGGGTTTATTCATTTTAAAACGCAGAGACCCAGAATTAAAACTACCTTTCGGAAAATGGTTTTATCCCATCGTCCCAGCAATTTACATGCTCATCAAAATTCTTATCATCACTTATTTAATACTAGACGACCCAAATAGGATTTGGCACGCCATCATCGTTTTTGGTTCAGGTTATGGCTTGTATTTATTAAATAGATTCTTGGAAAATTCAGCAAAAGTCTAGTAGACCTACACCCCAAATCGCTCCACCGCCATTTCCGCCACTTGCGCCCCAATCGCCAATGAAGACGTTGCAGCAGGGCTGGGCGCATTTAGAATATGTATCGAACGATCATTTTGAACAAAAAGGTAATCATCAAAAACATTTCCATTTGGAGGCAACGCCAATGCACGAACGCCTACCCTGCCCTTCTCAATATCTTCCATTTGCAAAGAGGGTATCAAGCCTTGTAAATTTTTCAAAAAGGCATTTTTTGAAATGGAACGCCACTGTTCTACCAAACCAAATTTTATATTTCTACTCGCCAATTTTAAAAAACCAGGATAGGAAATTGACGATATTGTATCTTTTAAATTAAAAGCAGAACGGCTATAACCCTCTCGACTAAATGCAAACACAGCATTAGGTCCACACTCAATAGAACCATCTGTCATTCTTGTAAAATGAACACCTAAAAATGGGAAGGCAGGATTGGGAATCGGATAAATCAAATGCTTAACTTTTTCCTTATTTACCAACTCGTAATACTCCCCCCTAAAACTAACAATCTTCATCTTTGGATCAAGCTTGTCTTTTTCCGCTAGTCGATCACTCTGCGCTCCTCCACAAACAATCAA
>JAHDGP010000029.1:0-2041 GCA_020627525.1 Bacteroidota bacterium | reverse complement strand
ATTTTATCCAAATAAGGCAGCTCACTTTTCTTTGTCGCTACAACAATTTTACCACATACATCAAAAGGCAATTTATACTTCTTAGCATAATCCACCAACTCCAATCGTCCTTTTTTGCAATTAGTCGCTCTTAAAGAACCTGGTTTATAATAAAGTCCAGAATGAATTACCCCTGAATTATGCCCTGTCTGATGAAACGCTAATTCTGATTCTTTTTCCAGCAACAACATTTTGGCATTCTTTTCTTTTAGCCTCTCCGAAAGCTTGTAAGCAGTCGCCAAACCAACAATCCCTCCGCCAATTATTGTAATATCATATTTATTTGAATCCATTCTTTCCCTCAAATTTCACATATCAAAAAACTAATTAGCACGGTGAATCAATCTTTATTTGAAGTCAACTACGCTATCTGTGCATTGTATTTATTCATCCCACTTAGACGTATATTACCTAAACTTTTTAAAGACGAAGAATTATTAAATACCTGACTTAGGAAAAAGAATTTTCCTATCTTGACTATTTTGGGTAAACAAAAAAAGTTGAGTTCCAAACACACCCTTTAAGTCAATATTTAAATCGTCAAAATAATTTCTATAATAAACTCCTATACCAACTCTATTCCAGTTATATCCAAGACTCATAGCATAAGTATGTGTTGTGTTTAAGCCAAAAGACCCATCTTGAGTTAAAATAGCAGAACCTAGCAATTCCACTTGAGCATTAAACCCCTTATCTTTAGGATACAGTAATGACACACCATATCTCGCAAATATATCCGTTTCAGTCTTGCTATACCTTTTTGAAACAACAATATTTGATCCCAATTCGAAGCCAATTCGTAATTTATTGCTCAAAGAGCGAAATGAATTATATCCTATTTGTGCTGTTATAGTTTTATCTGGATATTTTGGAAATTCAAATAAATTAGTTCTAATTCCATATTCAGTTTGTCCACCAAACAAAACTCTATCTCTACTCGAAATTGGATCGGAAGCAGTAGGTAAATAAACGCCTACATTTACGGCAGATCTAATTTTATCTGTCTTACTTTTTTTAAACTGAATTCCAAGAAAAAGATTTCCAATACCCGTTTTATTTCTGGAATTATCAACTCTAAAGTGAAGAACGGGAATTCCGGCAAGCAAATTAACTTTTTCATTGATCACCTGTTTAACATTCAGATTATAATTACCTGAGAATATTTTCAGGTCAAGGTCCGAAATAAGCAACTGACTATGGTCTAATTTAAAAGTTGATACATTATCTGGAATCATTGACATTTCAATTGTTTGTCCAATAACACTGCGGCTTGCAAAAATTGAAAAGACAAATATCAAGTAAATTAATTTTGGGGTTTTCATAATAATTGATTTATATTTCAGGAATCTGTAAATTTTCATTCTTTTAGCTGGGATCTTACATTTATCGCTCCAATAATTTCCAATTAGAATACCCAAATATCTCCTTCCCACCATTCAACGTTTTCTCAAGACTAGTCAATATTTTATACTTCGTTTTCTCATGTTTCATTTTAGGTCTGTTGACAGTATAATCATCAGAATAATTAAGTTGGTCTGCCCAATGGAAATCTTTAATTTTTTCATCCATAACTTTGGGATGCGTTTCTTTAAAAACTTCCATTTTTTTCATTGGTCCATAATCAAAATATTCTGGTTGATCAGCATACATTTTTTCAACATTTTCTTTTCCCGTATGCGTTGTATTAAACACTTTCGACTTTGACTGCATAAGCTTTGGAGGTCGCACCCAACCATAGTGATAAACGCAGGCATCTACTTTGGCAACATTTAAATGTCGGGTTCCCTCTCTTTGTCGATAATGCAAACCATCAAAATTTGGAATGTGCCTAAACGATTGCGCAGAGATATAAGAATGAATATCAGGATCATTCCTAACAATGCGAATTTCATTTTGATACCATCCGTGCCCCCAAACATAATGATCGTAATCACCATAAAAATGAATGTAGTCAAACAACAAACCTTCCACACTTTTATCTTTTGACAAATCCTTACACCTA
>JAHDGP010000423.1 GCA_020627525.1 Bacteroidota bacterium | reverse complement strand
TCAATCCACTTTCAATGATTTTAGAATTGAGAAGATATAAAATTATGGAAGAAGCAGATTCGTCTGAAGAATGGAATTTGATGTTTACAAATACAGAAAACAACGGAGCAGTTTGGCAGTTCAATCCTGCTGATCGTGCTAAATGGGTAAATGAGTTAGATGCTTAGTAATAAAGAGGCAAAGAGAGTTTGTTTAAGTGACAAGACCAATTTAAAAACCGTCAAAACATAATTCAAGTTATTGAAAATCAATATTTTTTGAAATTTATTTGTGCATGTTAACTTGATCTTATCACTTACTAATGCTAAAATTTTAGAAAAATAGAATATTAATACTATGGATATAAAAGTACCATTGATGTCTCAGCTTGCTGCTGAAGGGAAAGAACCTGAAGTTTTATTTTGGGTGGGCTGTGCTGGCAGTTTTGATCAACGTGCGCAAATGGTTACCAAAGCATTTGTAAAAATATTAAATAAGGTAGGCGTTAGTTTTGCCATTCTTGGTGAGGAAGAAAGTTGCACAGGAGATCCTGCAAGGAGATCAGGCAATGAATTTTTGTTTCAAATGATGGCTATTCAAAACATAGAGGTTTTGAATATGTACAAGGTTAAAAAAATCGTTACAGCTTGCCCGCATTGCTTCAATACTTTGAAGAATGAATACAAAGAATTGGGGGGAGATTATGAAGTGATTCACCATACAAAATTTTTACAAGGCTTGATTGATGATGGTAAAATAAAGCTTAAAGGTGGAGGCACTTATAAGGGTAAACGCATCACCTACCACGATTCTTGTTATTTGGGGAGAGCCAATGATATTTATGAAGCACCTAGAAAAGTTTTACAGCTATTAGACGCCGAATTGGTAGAAATGAAAAGATGCAAAACAAAAGGTTTGTGTTGTGGCGCAGGTGGTGCGCAAATGTTCAAAGAAGAAGAAAAAGGAACATCCAGAGTCAACCAAGAGCGAACCAAAGATGTATTGGAATCAAAAGCAGACATTGTAGCAGCAGCCTGTCCGTTCTGCAATACCATGATAACAGATGGGGTTAAAGAAAAAGAAAAACAAGATTCCATTAAAGTATTGGACATCGCCGAATTGATCGAACAGTCAATGGAATAAATTTTAAGTGTTGATAAAAACTAATAAAATGATATGAAGTTTTATACGTCAATTCCCAATGCACTAAGACCATATTTCAAGAAGGAGTTAGAAGATTATAGAAATGAATACTCAAACGGAAATTTGAAAATTGCTTGGAGGCACTTGGAACGAGCTCATATTATCGGACAAAAGTACCCATTTGCACATTCGTTTGTTCATTGGAAAATGCTTCAATTCGGAATTAAAATAAAAAGTGTAAAAGAAATAACTGGACAAATACCACGTTTGATTTTTGGTGGGGTGAAATCTTTTGTTGGAAAAATTCCTGTTGGAAACCCTGGTGGAGCTAATGTACCAGCTTTGCAACCATTTCCAATAGAAAAAGAATTACAAGAAATATTTAACAAAGCAGGCATAAGCCTGAAATAATCCATTGTGAAAAATAACAACATGATCGGACTTCCACCAGAAAAATTAGGATCTTTTTACTTAGGTGCAAAATATAATTTAAACGAAAAAGCACTAGGCACAGAACCCATAAATTACGATGCAAGAGACCTGACAACTCATGCTGTTTGTGTTGGAATGACTGGTAGTGGTAAAACAGGACTTTGTATTGGCTTGTTGGAAGAGGCTGCCTTAGACAGAGTTCCAGCAATTATTATTGATCCGAAAGGGGATATGACCAACTTGCTGTTACAATTTGATGAATTGCGTCCTGAAGATTTCAAAAATTGGATCAATCCAGATGATGCTGGTCGTAAAGGCATAACAGTTGATGAATATACAAATGCAACGGCCGAAAAGTGGAAGAATGGTTTGGCAGACTGGGGACAAGGACCAGAGAGAATTAAAAACCTAAAAGATTCTGTTGACTATACAATTTATACTCCAGGCTCCGATTCGGGAATCCCTATAAATATTATGGGTTCGTTTGCATCGCCGGGAATCGACTTTGATTCCGATGCAGAATTGTTGCGAGAAAGAATTCAAGGAACAGTTGCGGCACTCTTGGGAATGATTGACAGCAAAGCAGATCCTGTGCGAAGCCGTGAAGGCATTTTGTTATGCAATTTATTTGAACATTTTTGGAGAAAAAATGAAGATTTAGACCTTGCTGGAATAATTAAAAATGTGCAAAGTCCTCCAATGAAACAATTGGGTGTTTTTGATGTAGATACATTTTTTCCGCCCAAAGACCGATTTGATTTGGCAATGTCCTTTAACAGTTTGATGGCTTCTCCACAATTTCAATATTGGTTGCAAGGCGATGATTTAGACATTGAAAGCATCTATTTTACAGAAAAAGGAAAACCTAGACACAGCATTTTTTACATTGCGCACTTGACGGATAGCGAGCGAATGTTTTTTGTAACGCTATTGCTAAATAGTCTTATTACCTGGATGCGTCGCCAGTCAGGAACAACCAGCTTACGCAGCCTTTTGTATTTCGATGAAATTTTTGGCTATTTTCCTCCAACGGCAGAACCGCCCTCTAAAAAACCGTTGTTGACTATTCTAAAACAAGCGAGAGCTTATGGAGTAGGGGCTGTTTTGGTAACTCAAAATCCTGTTGATATTGATTACAAAGGATTGTCAAATGCAGGTACTTGGTTTATAGGTAAGTTGCAAACGGAAAGGGACAAAATGCGTGTGCTGGATGGTTTAGAAGGTGCGATAGCAGAAGCAGGCAATACCTCGGAAAACGATTTTAGTAAATTAATTTCTTCTTTGGGGTCAAGAGTGTTTTTAATGCACAATGTTCACGACTCGCACCCCGTAGTTTTTCATACCCGTTGGGCAATGTCTTACCTTAGAGGACCAATGACACGTCCTCAGGTAAAAGAATTGATGGCATCCAAAAAGAATTTAAAAACGAAAATTGAAGAAAAAGTTATTGAAGAAGCTCCAATTGAAAAAGGAGTAGATTCAAATACCAGTTCGACAGCCACTCCAATTGCGAGCATTCCCCAACCCGCAAAGCAGGCTCCAAGTGTTGGCATTCCTCCGTCTTTAGACCCCAAAATAAAACAAAGGTATTTTGCCGTATGGAAATCTGAATCCGAAGCAAAACAAGAACTTTGCGCAGAAGAAAAATTGAAGATTGTTTACGAACCAATGATTCTAAATATAGGCAAGGTTCGCTTTTATGATTCTAAGAGAAACATTGACGAGGTACAAGAATATGCCTATTTATCAGATGCGGCAGATGAGTTTGGTCGGGTTGATTGGGAACGTGTTCAAAAAATTACTGATTGGGAACGTTCTTTGCACAATAATCCAGACTTTCCTGAAAATTTTGAAG